>JAFCZD010000981.1 GCA_019314525.1 Deltaproteobacteria bacterium | reverse complement strand
GCGGCGGATGACCTCGCTTGGGTCCTGCAAGGCAGCGCCGACGACGCTGAGCACCTGAGCGTCACCCGAATTGCCGAGCGCGTCGATTAGCAGCGCGCGCTCTTCAATGCTGGTAGCGGCGTTGTAGCGAGCGATGAGTGTATCCACCAGCTCGTTCCCTCGGTCGTCTCCTGCACGCGCGAGGGCCGACGCCATATTGCCCACAGCCAGCTTCGCCGTATTGCCCAAATCCTCATCCACATCGTCCATCAGGCGCTGTGCCGTCTCCGTCGCCTCCCCAGAGGGCTCTTTGGCCAGGCCCAAAAGCCCCAAGGCCATGGCGCGCTTCTCACCATCCACCACCGAGTCGGCGGCGAGGCCTGCGAGCGCTCCCTGAGCTTGAGGGGTCTCCGCGTTGGCCAAAGCACCGATCAGCGTGGCGGCCTGATGAGCGGGCAGGTCCTCGTAGAGCTTCTTCTTGACGCTCTCGACCTCTGCAGGTTTCAGCGCGAGGAGCGCCGTCAGCTGAGACATCAGCGTAAGCCGTGCTTGTCGGGAGTCGTCATCGTCCTTCAACGCGCTGAGTTGCCCCATCAACTGCTCGAGGTTCGCGTCACCCAAGGTTTTGAGATGGCGAGCCTTTGGGTTGTCCTTGACGGTCATGACCTTCGTCAACGCCATGGGCGATAGAGCGTTTGCCAGCTGACGAAGCCGCGTGAGCTGTTCAGGCACGTGGGCTGTGCTCACGAGCTTCAAGGTCACGCGCGTGCTTCCATGCATGGCCATCATCATCGAAGGGTTCATTTGCAGCTGCTCGAGGGCGTCTACGGCCACCACTTGCGCGTTGTCGGTAACCTGATACCGGCTCTTTCCGCTGACCTTCGTGGAGGCGACCTCCGCAGGCTTCACCAGCCCCTTGTCGGTAGCGAGGCGCCGATAGTGCATCTTCTGTTTTTCGTAGTCACCTCTGGCGAGGCGCTCGTAGCGCGCGACAAACTCGCCCACGGCGTCTTCGAGACGAAGTGACTTGAGACGACCGGTGGCGTCCACGTCAAAGCAGAAGGGGCGGGTCAGCGCGAGGCGAGTCTTTTCGGCCAGGGCTGGATCGAGCGCGTCGTCATCTTCGAGGTCAGAGCCGTTGCTCACAGAGAACGCCACGTCGCTGATGGAGGCGCAGGACTGATAGCCGCTCTTGCTGGCCTGCGTGATGGTCGTCGTCAACATGCCACCTGCAGAGAAGTTCAACGCCGCAGGCGAGGGGTCGCCCTCTTTGCGAGGCATGCGAAGATCGGCGTTGAGGTAGAAGGCGTAGCGACGCTGTGCGCCGCTCTTGATGGGCAGGGGCAGCGTTCGCGCCTCCACGCGTTCGATGGCCGCGGGGGATATTCCAGGAGATCGAGATCCTGTGCGTACCGTGGACCCAACAGCGCCTGAGCGGGTGCTTTCTTGACCACCTTGTGTGGCGAGCTCCACCACCAAGAGGCCACCCACGGTGAATAGGGAAAGGGTGAGGGTAACGTAGAGCAGCTTTGTCATGGTCTTCATCGTTTCATCTCCTCTGCGTCGGCCGCACCGCACGCCGCAAGATCGTTTGCTCGAATCTGGTGAGTGAGCTGAGCAGGCAGAGAAGAAGACTCCCCTGCCTGCCCAGCACGAAGGTGGCTAGAACCCCTTGAAGACGAAGATCGGAGCGATCAAGCCTTTGAAGACGAGGAAGTCGGTGTTGTGGTTGTCCAGGGTATTTCCCAACGACCAAACGCTGGGCCAACTCAGGATCTCCTTGCGCCACTCGTGGCCGAACGCTTTGGCCCAAACCTCTACCTCACCATGCAAGGTCTCGAAACGCTCTACCATGTAGTTGCGCCAGTAAACGTTCCCGTTGCGGTGGGTGAAGCCAGCCCAGTTGCTGGGGGTGATGTCAACGAAGTGCACGCGCCCCGTCACCCCAGCGGATACATAATAGAGGCTCGTGGAGGCCGTCATTTCACCCACAATCTCTGCTCTCCCCTGGGACCGCGCGTAGAGGCTAGTTGCTTGCGTTGCGCAAGGGAGGCTGCTGCTCAGGCTAGCGCAGGCCTTCGTATCGACGGAGCCAACAAGCTTCACCGTGCCACGCACCTTCACGGGGATGAAGTAGAGGGTGAAGGTCTTGGAGATGTCGAAGAGGGTCTTGGGATAGTATTTAACGTAGGTCGTCGTGATGCGTTGCCCCGCGCCGCCGGTTTTGCGTTCGCTATGAAGGAACCGACCGCCAACCTGGGCATAGGTGTAGGTGTAGCTGGTGTTGCTATCTTTGCGAAGCACGCCATTGCCCACAACTCTGAGACCTTCGAGTTCCTTGCCGAAGAGGCGCGCGCCCACGCTGAAGGATGTGTTGATTGATTGGTAGTCTTTGCGAGGCGCATAGGAGTGCTGGTAGAGACGGTAATAGCCAGCCCAGCTGTTGTTCCCCTTCCGAACCTCGCGGTTGATCTTGCGGTTCAGCCCAGTGTTCTCTACCAACTCGGGTAACACCATCGTCGTCGCTTGCTGTATCGAGTTTGGCGACGCGTCAGGGTCGGCGGGGAGTTGAGTAGCGCCATACCCTACGCTTGAAATACTGAGGATGGCTGCGGCGATGGTCAGGCCAGATAGTCTGCGTCTCATCAAATCTCTCCTTTGGTCTTTCTCGTTGCTGTGGTCTCGGGTCGAGCCGAGATGAAGCAGCGAATTAGCAAGGGTTGTGCCAGCTAAGGAGAGATTGATTTGAGAGAGAGATGTTTCGCTGAAGATGTTTGCTGTCAGTAGCTTACGAAGAGACGAGGCAGTGGGCACTCAGATTGCGGCGCGGCATGGAGGCCTGCAAGGTGCCGAAGGTTGCCGGCAAGACCCTGCGAGGAAGAAAGCGAAAGTAGCGGGAGACGTAGAGCATCTCGTCATCGAATGTGGAGGGAGTTCTAGGACGGCGGAGGAGGCAGCGTCGAGGCAGGGGTGGGCTCCAAGCCCTTGCCAAACACCACGCCATCTTCGGTGTTCCCCTCGAACATATTGTCTTCGCCGATGAGCGGGCTGGCGCTCTCTTTGACGACGATGGAAAAGGCA
>JAFCZD010000316.1 GCA_019314525.1 Deltaproteobacteria bacterium | reverse complement strand
TTGCGAATTTGTGCCTCAATCTGCCTGGGTTTCCGGATACACCAATGGCCACTGATCACGTGTTCTGTGTCCTCAAACACCTGTTGGGATCTCGAATCTGAATCAGACCTGGGGACAGGGCGGAACAGGGCAGATGTTTTCCAACAACTGCTACATTGCATCCTGGCGATGCAGAGCGCGGCGAATTTTCCCCAATGCCTGCTCTTGGAGCTGGCGGATGCGCTCACGGGAGAGGTTGTAATCCTGACCGATCTCCTTGAGTGTCTGCTCGCGCCCGCCCTGCAGGCCAAAGCGCTTGCGTAAAATATCCGACTCAATGGGCTTTAGATCGCGCATCAACGCTGTGACCTGAATATTGAGCGACTCCGTCATAATACGATCCGATGGGAGCGCAGCGTCCACATCCTCAATGAAATCGACGAAGCGCCGACCATCATCATCAGAGACCTCACGATCCAACGAGACCGCCTGCTCCATCAGGAATCCGTCTAGCTTGCGAACTTTATCAAGAGCGATGCCAGATTCTTCAGCGACTTCCTCACTTGAGGACTGGCGCCCAAACTTATTGGCCAGCTCGCGACGTGTCTTCGCGACCTTGTGGTAGGCATCGATCATGTGCACAGGGAGGCGCACGGCCCGGCCCTTGTCCGCCAGCGCGCGGGAGATTGCGTGCCGGATCCACCATGAAGCGTAGGTGCTGAAGCGAAACCCACGGCGGTAATCATAGCGCTCGACGGCCTTGATCAAACCGATGTTCCCCTCTTGGATCAGGTCCGAGAGCGGCATTCGACCATGGTTAAAGCGACGCGCGATGCTCACTACGAGCCGCAAGTTGGCCTTGACGAAGTCGTTTCGCAACCGCTGGCTGCTCGCGAATTTCTCGCGGGAAGTCCGCATGTAGCTCTGAAACGCCTTGCTGCGGACATTAACGCTCACCCGCCCTTCATCAATCGCCTCTGACTCACCCCGGGCGACGCTGCGGACCTCAGAGAGGGCAGCGAAGAGGGCGCAACGATCAACGTCGGCGGCGTGGACCTGACCTGCGACCTGCGTGTGGAGCGCCTTGTATCGCCGCTTCGTCGCAACGTTCGAAGACGCACGCAGTCCCTTCGCCGCACGGCGCAGAACAGCGAGCTGAGCGACGGGCTCCTCCAAGGCTTTCTCACAAGCCGCAAGGATGGGTTCTACCATCTGAGGATAGGAGAAGAGGTGTTGCCACAGCTCGAGCTCCATGGCCTCAATGGCGCGTGCCGAATCAAACTCATCTTCAGGTTTGAGCACCCTGAGATGCGACATCTCTTTGAAGTAGCGCGCCAGGAAGTTCTCAGGTGCTTCGACTCGGCCCTTGGGCGGCTCTACAGAGCTCCCATGTTCCTTCACCATCTCGATGGTGGTCCCTGACTTGGGTCGACGAGGCAAGATAGTTGAATGTGCTGTGCTCCGGGCTGCCATTCGTTGCTCCTCTGAGTGAGGTCTCGCCTCACGAAGATCAGAAAAAAGAAGAGGCTCTTGAGACTCGAACCACAGGGGGTTGGCCAGACACTCGGCGACTCCCTTGCCTCCCTAGTACGCCACAACGCCAAACCCGGCATTGCCCCTTAGAAAAAAGATTCAAGGTTAAAGACTCCATAAATGCGCTGCCATTCTATGAACTTAACGCGAACAACGCCTGGATAGAGTCTCCACCCTCTACTTTTTTGTTTGCCGAGGCTAGGCACACATGTCAGCCGAAATTGTACGACACGTGCCGGCGCGCCAGCCCACTTAGCTCATTGAAAACATGTATGAAGGGTGAGCCGCGCAACGAAGATGTCGCACGATTTGAAACACTCTGTCTCAGATCTTCGCGGCATGAGCCGCCAGAAGAAACGGGAGAGAAATGCCAAGGAACCGGTCAGAAACCTGTCCTCACAGATTCAGGGGAGAATTCTGGGCAACCTTCCAACGCCGATGAACCCAGAACCATTGCTCTGGATAGCGCCTGACGAACTCTTCAATGGCGCGGGTGTAGCGTGCCGTCGCCACCACGATATCCTGTTCATCTTTCGACGCAGGGGGCGCCAATGGCGCCTCGAGGACAACGCGGTACTCAGGATCAGCGACGAGAAATGCGGCGACCACGGGTGCTCCAGTGGCGCTCGCGAGTCTTGCAAGCCCCGTTGAGGTGGCCGCAGGACGCCCCAGAAAAGGAACAACAACCCCACCTGGCTCATGCTGATCGAGTGCCAAACAGACGAGATCCCCCCGACGTAATGCCCTGAGAATCTTCATCGCGCTGCCACGCGCTGGTACGAAGCGCACTCCACAGGCCTCACGGACCCGCATCCACCAACGATTCATCGATCTCTGGTGGATAGAACGTGTGACCACCGTGATGGGGAGCCCCACTTTCGCAGCAGCACATGCAAGCAAGTCCCAGTTGCCAAGGTGGCCTGTGAGCACCAAGACACCACGCTCAGGCCGCCGCAGCGCCATGAGCCGTGTCAGAGCCTCTTCACCGATGATCTCTCGCGCTTTGTCCTGGTTCAGCAGGGGCAGGCGCAGTGTCTCCAGCAAGACCCGGCCCAGGTGGGCATAGATGCGCTGCGTGAGTTGCGCCGTCTCGCGTGGAGGAAGTGAGAACGCTGCCCCTAAATTTTCCCGCACCACCCTGCGCCGCAAGCGCAAACCACTGCCTATGAACCAGCCCATGGCCCTCCCCCAACGACATACCCAACGAGGGGGTATCTGGCAGGCAAACCAGGCCAACACCCTCAACATGATGCATCCACCCCGAGGAGCGGAGCCAGCAACGCGGAGAGCTGCTCTGCTCCAGCCATGACCTCCACCCCACACTCCAAAGCCCAAAGGTTCGGGGGCGGAGGAGCGGCAAGGTGAAAGAGGTCCTTTTCGGTGCAAACCAGCACCGCACCGCCAGCAAGATCACCACAGCGTGCCATAGTCCGAGGGCCAATCCTGGCGTGATCAGCGAGCAAGCAGGATCCCACCACGGAGGCCCCCAAGGCGGCGAGCAGGTGGAGAAACGCCTGGGGCTCCGCAATGGCAGCGAGAGCGAAGACCTCACGCCCCCTCAAGACCGAGGGCGCAACCCTCTGGATGCCTCCCGCCACGCGCAAGGCGCAAGGGCGATTACGCGAAATGACCAAAGGGCGCCCTCCTGTGGGGGCTGCCCCTGGCAGAGCACCATCTCGTCCATGCAGCCAGAGGAGGTGTGCATGCTCCATGGCCTCATGGCCCTCACGCCCACACCCTTGGGGAAAGGGCTCGCAGTCCGTTGCCCCAAGAAGAACGATATCCAGGTCACGCATCAACGACAGGTGCTGAAAACCATCGTCGAGCACGATGACCTCCGCCCCGTGCCGCAGCGCCAATCGTGCTGCCTCGGCCTTATTCGCACCTCGAACAACCACCGCTCGGGGGAGGCTTCGCGCGTGCATGGCAGCCTCGTCACCCACATCAAGCCCATGGTCCCCAGGCGCCACCCGATGCGTTCTGCCGCGAAGGCGCCCCCCATAACCACGCAAGACGAGTCCAACCTTCAAACCATAAGCCTGTTGAAGATGCTCGGTCAGCCAGCGCGCCACTGGCGTCTTTCCGCTCCCTCCCATGGTCAAGGCCCCCACCGAGATCACGGGCGCGGCTATCTGCTCACGCCGCAGCCAGCCGGCGTTATAGAAGCGTCGACGCCATCGAGCGGTGCCGGCGACGAGGTGAGCGAGAGAAGATGAAACGTGCCCACTCATGAGCTCTCCAACCAGCCGACGATGCGCTTCACCGCTAGTCGTGCCTCCCCAGCCACCACCGCTGCGGCCTGCTGACATGCTGCAGATCGAGGCCCGTCATGAGCACTCCAAGCGCACAGTTGAGAAACGATGCGCGCGGGCTCGGCGACGCTCATACCGGCGCCCACTTGCTCCAGCGCTCTCATCTCTCCTGCACAGTTTTCAACGTAGGGCCCTGTCACCACCGCACAGCCCGCTCGCGCCGCCTCGAGCACATTATGCCCGCCTCGCCTCTCGAGGCTCCCCCCGATGAAGGCCACCGTCGCTTGCTCGTAGGCAGCGGGGAGCTGTCCCATGCCATCAAGAACCTCAACCGGGGGCGGCACTTCGTCTTCGTGCCTTTGCGACGCCAAGGCGGCCCGGAGGCCCAGCCGAGCGACCTGCGCTAACAACGACTTGGCGCGATGAGGATACCGTGGCGCAACGATGACATGAGCGCCTGCGCCAACAAGCAAGGGCAAGTAGGGCAAGAGCAGCTCTTCTTCACCGGGGTGAAGACTGCCCAAGACAATGCAGGGAGGGCGAGAGGACAAGAGAAGGCTCGTATGGGGCCTTGCATGCTTGGTGCTCTGCGCACTGACCCAGATCCGATCCGGCCTCACCCCAAGCTCTGTGAGCCGTTGCGCATCATCGGAGCTGGCCGCCGCCACCATTGACAGGGCGCGGAGGGGCGCCTCGAAGAGCGACGGGAAGCGTCGATAGCGGCGCATGCTCGCTGCAGAGAGGCGCGCATTGACCAACGCCACTGGGACACCAGCGCGATGCGCCATACGCCAGAGCCCTGGCCACAACTCCAAATGCTCGAGGATGAGGGCGCGCGGAGCGAGACGCGTCAGCACACGACGGGACACAATAGAGATGTCTAAGGGCGCAAAAAAGCGCGCGATCTCTGGTGCGACCCTCTCCAGGAAATCAACGCCACTGCGCGTCAGCGCTGAAGCGCAACTCTCGCCTCCCCTGGCCGCCCACTCCTGGGCGACCGGCAAGAGCGCGTTAACGTCACCAGCGCTCGCTCCATGGAACCACACCGCGCCCCGCGGCATGGTGGGCAGGAAGCCAAGGCGTTGAAGAAGACCACCTTTGAGGCGGGGGTGGAGCCCAAAGAGCGGCAGAAGGAGCGGCGCCGCGAGGATTGAAATGAAATTGTAGAGGGGCCACATATCGCCCTCGTAGGATGCTGGTCGCGGCTAGTTCCGGCGCTCAGCCAGGAGGATCAACAAGCGCGACGCCACCCCGAAGAAGCGGCTCCGATGCGCAATATGCCCTGAGACCTCCAGCACTCTAAAACCCGCGTGGTGCAAGATCTTACCGAGTTCATGCAAGCTATAGAGACGCATGGACATCTCTTGCTCAATATGACGTCCATCCATGAAAACCACGGAGCGCTTGCTCTGCAGGCGGCTGGTGAAGTAGTTGAACTCCACCTCTTCGAGAACCACGCACCCTGCCCCCTCCCACCAGATACGGGCAGGGAGCTGGCTAATCACATAATCCCGGTTCGCGACCTCCAGGATGAAGCGCCCCCCGGCCTTGAGGGCGTGGCTGACAGAGCGAATCATTTTTCGGTTGGAATCATCATCGAAGAAACCAAAGCTGGTGTTGACACAAATAGCAGTGTCAAAAACATCCTCGAAGGGCACATCCCGGAAGTCGGCATGTACCAGCTCGAGCTGAACGTTCTTCGCCTGCGCCTGTTCTTCAGCCTTGGTGAGAAGCGGTAGGGAGAGGTCTACGCCCGTCACTTGATAGCCGCGCGCTGCAAGTTCGATGGCGTGTCGCCCAGCACCACACCCTAGATCGAGGATCCGACTCCCCTGTTTGGGGCTGAGGCTCTGCTCATAGAACTCCACCTCCCGCCGCGTTGTCTGGGGAGTGGCGAAGGGAGCGGTCTTGACATACTCCTCGTCGAAGACCTCTTCATACCAGGCGCGAGCGCGCTTCTGCGCTGGTGAGATGCTGCGAATCTGAGGCGAAGGAGATTGCTTGTCAGCCGAAGGAGTGGGGCTCGGCGGAGGTGGTGGCGGTGCTGCGTCTGCAGGGATCGGCGGTGCCGCAGGAGAACCATCCTCGCCCAACTCCTCAGCCAGTTCCTCGGCCAGTTCCTCGGCCAGTTCCTCGGCCAGTTCCTCGGCCAGTTCCTCGGCCAGCTCCTCAACAACCTCCTCGGTGCGGTCTTCCTCTGTGTCTTCAGCTGGAGCTGAGGTGATAATCCCATGCTCAGCGGTGGCGCGCCTGACGCTCACCTGCTTGGTGGGGGGTTCCTCTTGCTCACTGGCGAAAGGTGAATCGTCCGTATCCTCAGGGAGAGGCGGCGGCGTGGCGAGAGGCTCTGAAACCTTGGCAGCAACGTGGGCCGCTGCCTCAGCGTCCAGATCGATTCGAATCTCGTCTGCATCGTTGGCAGCAACCTTCTCTCGACGCTTCGCGCGCGGCGGAGCTGGGCGGCGCTGCGCAGGTGGAGCGTCCTGAGAGGCTTCAGGACGTCTGGACAAAGGTCGCAAACTAGGTTTCTGGATTGCGCTAGCGCCCGCCTCTGCTGACACGCCCCGCGAGGGGGCGCGCAACGCAGAGAGCAAGATCGATACACGATTTCCCCGCTCTTCTCGATGGGACTCCGCCTCGGGCACCTGCTGCTGTTTTCCCAGCTGCTCCATCGCCTCATTGGCGCCAGGAGCGTTGGCACTATCATCGAAATCAAAACTGACGTGGGGCGTCGAACCAGCATCGCCATCGCTTTGGAGCACCTTGGCGGCGGCCTCTAATACCCCCGCTACGCTCCCTGCCTCTGGGATCGGCCCACCATCGAGCGAATCTCCACCCTCTGCCGTGAGTTCCGCCTCTTCTGCTGCATCGAGTTCACCTTCCAGTGCAGCCTTTTCCAGTGCAGCCTTTTCCAGTGCAGCCTTTTCCAGTGCAGCCTTTTCCAGTGCAGCCTTTTCCAGTGCAGCCTTTTCCAGTGCAGCCTTTTCCAGTGC
>JAFCZD010000315.1 GCA_019314525.1 Deltaproteobacteria bacterium | reverse complement strand
ACGCGGCTCAAAAAGCCTGCTGAATCGTTGCCAATGGAATGGTTCACAGCATCATGCCCCAAATCCCAGCAGATGCCGACTTTGGGCGAGCGTAGCTTCGAGACGATGCTCACCAGCTCCGACTTATAATCCCCGATACGCTTGAGGTTCTTCTTGTGGGGCAAGTTTTCCAAAGAGAGCTGAACCCGGTCAAACGTCGACGAAACCCACTTCAAGAAGCCTGAAGTGTCGCGCGTGAGGCTCGAACGATCATTCTCGGCCTCGGCGCCGTGGATCACCAGGGTCACAGGCTCCTCTTTTGAAGCGAAGTGGCTGGCGAACCTGAGCAGGGGTCGATAGAGGCGCTTCAACTCTGCCTGCCGGGAGCTGGAGAAGCCCGCGATGATATATTCACCTTTGTAGGGCAAATGAAACACGGGCTTCATACCAAGCCGATTGGATTCGACGATAAGCGGCACGGCCTCGCGCCAGCTTGGGTCTTTGGGGTTCAGCGCCCACTCGAAGTAGCTCAACCCCGAACTTCTGAGTGCAGAGACAAACTGCTTGAGCGTCTTCCCGTTGAGCCAGCGCGGATGCATATTGAGTCCAAGCTGTGGCCGCTTGGCTTTGAGTTTTTGGCGAACCTTGTTGAGCTGGTGTTTTCTCGAAGGCCTCACCTCTTCGTGAGCCGAGACATACCCAGCCCATAAAAGCGAAACGCTCAGACACAACACGGAGCCCATCTTTATCACTTACTCATCACTTCTTTATATAGAGCCAGATGCTACCTGATGTCTGTAAGATAGCTGCTATCTCCACTTCTCACTCTGCGCGGGGGCAAACCTTATGCCTAGAAGGGTTGGCCTTGTAGTCGCTGTCAAACTCTGGGCTGTCGCGATCGGCGGCAGGGCAGTTCTCCTCGATCAACTCCTTGAGCGCCACCACCTGGGGGTGGGTCAGCGCCATGGGCGAAAAGACGAGGGGGATAAGCGAGGCATTGGTGATGGACTGCGTGAGGGTGGCGAGCTTGTCGCCCTCCTCATCGGTGTTCCACAGGCGCGTAAAGTCGGCCTCGTATTCGTCGATCAAGGGCTGGAAGGCGGCGCCGGAGAGCACGACCATATTCTCGAAGGATTTGGTCTCGGCGTTATAGGAGAGGTTGTAGCTGCCGGTGATCAGGCGCTCGCCATCGATGACGAAGGTCTTGTTGTGCATCTGAGGCGCGTAGGTGTAGTCCCAGCGATAGGCGTAATACTTGAAGCGTACCGGGATGCCCGCCTGGTGCAGCGGATAGGCATAATAGTCGCCATAGACACCACGCGTGAACTCCTGCCCGTCGACGTAGACTCGGATGTCGAGGTCTGGTTTGTCCGTCTTGAGCTGCACCAACGCCTCGTAAATCTGAGGCAAGCGCATATGCCCGGAGGCGATGGTGATGGAGCGCTCTGCTTGCATCAGCTCTGCGACGATCTGCTCCACCACGGCCGTGCTGCCGCTCTGGTAGGTGAAATAGATATTGGTACGAAAGTTAGCGGTGGTGAAAAGAGCAGCCGTGTGTGGATCGTCGGGGATCAACGCAGGGTCCACCACGACGGCCGCTTCATAGGCAAACTCTTTCCACACGAAGTCATGCGAGTTGCTCCACAGCTCGTTGAACTCGGCCTGATAGAGCATGGTCAGCTCTGCCACCCCTGAGAGAAAGAGCGTGTTTTCGTCGTGGAGTCCACCCGCCCAGTTTCCACTGCCGGTGACCAAGGTCCCCGTGGTGGCACGATCGAGCAAGAGAGTGCCATCAGCACCACCTCGTGGCCCATCAACGATCATGAATTTGTGATGCATGATCTTGCTCTTGGTGACGAAGCGCACATCCACCCCAGCGTCTTCGAGCTTGGACGAGCGGCTGCCCTCGGGAGCTTTGGCGTCAGCCTGGGCCTTATGAAAGATGAAGCGCACAGCGACGCCACGCGCCACAGCACGCTTGAGGGCGTCGATCACCTTGTAGTCAGAGAGGTTGTACATGGCGATGTCGAGGGAGTGTTCAGCGGCGGTGATCAGCGCGATGACCTTGGTCTCGTGACGTTCCATGGGCGCAAAGATCACCTCGGCGGTGATGGGCGCCTCGTCTTTTTTGCCCCAGCGGTAACGCACCGTGGCCTGGCCTGACTCATAGCCGAAGACCTTCATCATCAGAGGTCGGGTCAGGGTGCCGTCGATGCGGATGAACTCGTTGCCCGTCCCTGTGCCGTCACCGTTGTAGCCGCTATACGTCACCTTCACGCCAGCGTGCTCAAGGGTCGCCTCGTCGGCGCCGTTGAGCAGCCCGTTGGGCCAACCCACGACGATGGTGTTGCCATCGAAGAGCTGGATATCGATGTCCACGGCGGACTCGAGCTCAATCTCGACGTTGCTGATGCCCGCGGGGATCACACCCACGTCAACCACTGCGTCCTTTTGGATAGCCTGAACGAACTCGCCGCTGCCACCCTCTTCACAGTCGTCAGCGGCGTCCCAGCTATAGTCCACGGTGGCGTCGCCAGCGGCGTAGCCATAGGCCTTCATCGTCAGCTCGCTCGCGGTCTTGCCCTTGACGCGAATGGACTCGTGCCCCAGCTCGCCATCGATGCCGTTATAACCGCTGTAGATGATCGTCACGCCCTGATAGTCGAGGCGCTGTTCGCCGGGACCATTGAGCCGACCGTCGGGCCATTGCACCAGCGCCGTGCCGTCAGCCGCATAGAGCTGCACGTCCACGTCCTCGCCACAACGCAAAGAGATGGAGACGTTGACCATGCCCGCAGGGATGGTGCCCACGCCGACGATCTTGTTGCGATCGATGCGCTGCGAGAAGGTGCCGCTGCCGGCTTCACAGCCATTGCCCCAATCAAAGCCGTCGGCCTTGCCGGACTTCGTCGAGCCAACCTCCTCCGGGGGGGAGTCAGGGCGAAGGGGCCGAACGCTGGGATCTTGTCCGCAGGCGACGAGCAAGGAGAGGGCGATCAATGGCAAAGTGCGAGACATGGCTGACTCCTGGACACATGGGTGCGTTCAAGCTGCCCTCAAAGTCGATGCAAGGTGGAGGCCAGCTGACCATATAGGGCAACCCCTTGAGATCATGCCCTTCACCATCTCGAGGCGGGTGGCAAATGTACGAAAACTCGAGGAGGTGACTCGTGTGGCCGCCACCGGCACGGGTCTGCTAGAATGGGAACCATGAGCGATGGACTGAAAGAGATACAACACATCAAGGTGCCAGATGATGGTACAGGTGCCTGTGGGTGGGACGTCAAGGTTGGCTGTGAAAAGTGGCGGATGGCTCAGGACCCGGCGCTGGAGCCGACCTATCTGATCGAGGATATCTTGGGGACCTTGATCCCTGTCGTTGGTGCACTTCGCGCGTGGTGGCTAGGCCGAGCGGCTCTTGCCACAGCAACCGCTACCCCCCACGGTGAAGGCACTCTTCTCACACCAAGACTACGTCTTTTACACGGCAAAGACAGCCGCGGGCGAGGACATCGCGTTGACCGCCTTGGTAGAGATCAGCAACAAGAAGCTGATACTTCACGAGGTCACCATGAACTACAACGCGTGGAGAAGAGAGGTCGTCAACCCAGCTCTCAAGGTTGGGGCCCGAACCATTGTGCAGATTATCAAGAAGGAAATGCCCGCCATGGCACGGAAAGAAGGCTTTGAGAGCATCACCTATAAATGGCACCGCTCTGGCTTCGGTTCCACGGCCAACGCATCCCTTCAGCGAGCGGTAGACCTCACCATCCCGCTCTAGCACCTTGAAGGCTTGATACACGCCCCATGACCATCGCCATCCATGGCTCACCGCAGATCCCCCACGAGCAGCTGCGCCAGCTGGCGAAGACGCTCTCCCTACCCCTCTATGATCGCGCAGGTGACTTCGCCTACGTGCTCTATCAAACTTCTAGCTCTGAGGAACAAACTTCAAACGACCGCCTCGAATTGCGCTCGCTGCTCGATCCAAAGATCGACCCAGTCTTTGTCGACTTCCTCGGGGGCAAGAGCCGCCATCGACGCCTCCATGGCGGGGGCAAGGGGCAACATCTCGCCAGGGCCCTTGGCCTACGAAAGCACCCAGGCTGCACGGTGGTCGACGCCACAGCAGGGCTAGGGCGCGACGCGTTCATCCTGGCCACCTTGGGCTGCGACGTGACCATGCTCGAGCGCTCCGCGGTGATCGCAGCCTTATTGAGGGATGGCATGCAGCGTGCGCGCGACTCAGAGGACGAGGCCGTGCAAACAATCCTCCAGCGCATGCAGCTTCTTCAACACGACGCCATCCACTGGCTGGCGACCCATGAAGACATCGCTGATGCCGTCTACCTCGACCCCATGCACCCTCTGCGCAAGAAGTCTGCCCAGGTGAAAAAGGAGATGCGCTTTTTTCAGCACATCGTGGGAAGAGACAGCGATGCTCACCAGCTCTTGGATCTGGCGCTCCATGCAGCGAGGCAGCGGGTGGTGGTCAAGCGACCTCTTAGAGCAGAGACAATGACCAACGAGGCGCCGGATTTTTCCATTGATGGGAGGTCCACACGTTATGATGTTTATCTGATTCACGCCCCCGTTCGTTTGAGGGTTCTCTAGAAATTGAACCCGAGCTCAAGAGTGCTCGGGAAACTCCATCTGCTATTGTCCGCCAGGACCGAGTTCGCTCCACGGAAGGTATAGACCGGGCTAAACGGGTAGATGCCAAGGCTGAGATAGGGCGTGATGTTGAAGCGCAACCCCAAATTCAATTTGGCCTGCTTCACATCGCCGAAATTCGTGCCGAGATCGACGCTGAAGGGCAACGAAACGATCCGGCGAGAGTCCAACTCGAAATGAAGCCCCAGGCGAACAAGAGCGAGATGCTCAAAGGTATACTCCCTGCTACTGCCGACGCTCTGAACAGGGGTCGCCATCTGGCGAAGGCCTGCGCCGACCTCGAAGACATCACCCACGCGCGTGCCGATGATCACGCTGCCGGTGGCCCCCCCCTGCTCCGTCAGATTGAAGCCGCCAGCCAGCGTACCAATGAGTTGATATCGTCGGCGTCGAATAACCCTATTGCTGAAGAGCGGCGTTGGGACCTCAGTGAGCACAGGTTGGGCCTCCGAGTGATGACGCGGTGGCTGGCCGTGTGCTGAGACTGGTGCGTGAGAATCAACTCCAAAACCCAAATACAATGTTCCGGGAAACCCGTGACCTCGTGAACGGCTGGAACGAGGACGGCCGCGGTGAACCCTGCTCAGTCTGGCGGAACGGGGCGCCCTGACCCGCGTACGAGCCTTCGCCCCTTGCCCCCGCTACTGCCCTTGCTGCCCTTAGCGCCGCTGACTGCGTAGGCGACTACCGCCACCACCACCGCTGCTGACAGGATGGTCACCGCTGCGGTCTTTCCGCCGCTGAAGTTTTTGACCTCAGCGCCCTCGATGTCAGACCAGGGGATGGAGGTCTTGCCAAGGACTACGCCGGACGACGATGTGGCGAGATCGGCTCCGCGAACCCAATCCGTCATACGGTCGTCGCGGAGCTGAAAGCGAAGCTTGGTGCTGGCATCGATGCGCACCGAAGAACCGTCCCGCGCCTTGAGCACCTGCTGCTCTTGATGGGTCGGCTTGAGCCCACGGTAGAGGGATGTCCCGCTGAGGGTAGAGGTGGTCGTACACGCTCCGAGCGAGGCGAGGGCAACAACCAGCAGACTGCCTCTTTTACTAGTGGCAGGGGCGCTTCCAGCCCCCGCCAGCAGACTGCCTCTTTTACTAGTGGCAGGGGCGCTTCCAGCCCCCGCCAGCAGACTGCACCACATACCCATGGAGTGTTTCCTCATAAGCTCTCTCCTCGTCGACAGCACCAGAAACTGGGGGAAGCCACTACCCACCAGCTCTTATCGGGGAAAGAAGCATTTTCTGCGCCAACACCCATCAAAGTGTAAGTCGCAAACCAGGAGGAACAAGAGTAACGAAAGAGAGCAGCGGAGAAATGCCAAGGACGACGTCAGAACCCGCTCTTGCGGCTTCTGGTGGGTCTTCTGAGGGGTTCATCCTCTCGGCCAACGTCCGCCAGATTCTCAACGAGTTTGAGCCAACCGGCACCAAGGTGTGGCCGTAGCGAGACATTGGGTATCGGATCATTCACGCTATGCGGTGGGCAGCGACGACCGGAACCCTAGACCTAATCCAGGTATTGGCTACTGAAACTCCAGCGCGTGCCCCACGGTGAGCCAGTCATACTCATGACGGCCCACAGGCTGCCAGCCCTTGCCGTCGTGGCGCATCTCGCGCATGTCGAGGACCTGGGTCTGGTTGGGTTGGAGCTCGACATAGATGCCCTGGCTCTTGAGGTCTCTGCCTGTGATCGGCTCACCCCAGAGACCCCGGCCCCTGTCGCCCATGAAGTCATAGGCCTGGTAGCGGGCGTTGTCTTTGATGCGAGCGCCAGCTTCTGGGGTCAGGCGGAAGTGACTAAATTGGGACTGCTCACCGTGGAAGTTGGAAAAGACCAGCGCGAGCTGTCCATCGTTGCGGTCACGAAAGCGCGCCGCCGCCAGGATGTGCGGGTGGTCGCCGCCCTGGGGGTTTTTCAGCCAGTGGCGGTTGCGCTCCCATAGCGCGGGGATCGCTTTTTTGGCCAAGCCGGCCTTGGCGTCCACCTCAGAGGTCAACCACATCTCATGGGTGATGTTGCGCAAGGCGTAGGGTTTGTGCTGCAGGTTTCGGTGGTCAATGGGGTTTTGTTCTGCGAAGGGGTCGAGCATCTTACGGCTGTCAGGGCC
>JAFCZD010000314.1 GCA_019314525.1 Deltaproteobacteria bacterium | reverse complement strand
AGTCCCCCCTCCCCTCCACCCACAAACAACGTCGGCACGAATCATGCTGTTACGTTGCCATCAACACTTGAACTTTCATCACGGAGGGACTCATGAAAATAGGACTCATCGCCCTTTCTATCGCGATCTGCGCAGGGACCCTGTCCCAAGGGGTTGCGTTTGGCGCCACACCAGGAAAGCACGTCACAAACCGCACCCTGAAACGCCATATCCGCAGCGCTGTCGTCAACAAGCTGGCGAAACAGATGCGGATTTCTCAGGAGCAAGTACGGGTCAAACTCGGTCCTCTCAAGATCGTCGTCAATGGAAAAGGCAACCACCAGGACTGGAAGGCCACGAGAACATCAAAGGTCAAACGTGGCATTTTCACCTTTTTGGGCAGCCTCGACGCACAAGGCAGTGTGCAAACCCAAAGGAAGGTTTCCCGCGACGAGAAGCGGGCCTCGGCAACCTCTGTCATCTTGAAAGAGCAGGCGTTTACCAGTGGCAAGCAATTGAGCACCGAAGCAGAGCGACTCTCGTACTACTAATCACCAAGCACATTCTCGGGCCGCGAGGCGACGTGCCCTTGGTAAGCGGCCGCTCACCGAAACTCATAACTATTATAAATCTCGAAGCGGGCCGAGGGGTTCTTCACGCGAATGAAGCCCACGCGGTTTCCCTCGATGGCGAAGCGCTCGGCCGTGCACCCAGGTTTGCAGCGCAGCGAATCGAGCCAGTGAAAGCGCAGCACCACATCGGCCCCCTTTGCGCCCTCCACCACGATGCGATTCAGCTGCTGAGAGACAACCTTGCCACCTCCGCGCATCACGTAATTTGGCTCGATCCGCGTCTCAAAGACGCGGTGGGAAATCCCCCCAAACGCCCCGCGGAAGAGCAGCAAGTCCTTCTTGTTCTCGAAGCCCCAGGAGACCTTGCGCATCACCACGAAGCCAATGGCATAGCGCTCGAAGTAAGCCTTCAGCTCGGCGGATGAGTCGCTGAGCTTGCCCTCATATTGAAAGAGGTTCGCGTCGCCATGATGCAGAGGCCGATAGGCGAAGCCCCCCACGATGGGCAGGTCCGTGGTTGCCGCCAGATACTCTCCAACCTCATAATCCTCCACCAGCACGCGCCCGCGCCCCTGGTGGTTGGCTTGAAGCCAGCTGCGCAGCTGCCTGAAGGCTGCTGGCCTCACCTTGTTCTCCATCTTCATCGAGCGCGCCCCCAGCACTGTGTTCACGGGGTGACGTGGCGCGGGCAGTCGCCCCTCGAAGAGCATGAAGGGGAAGATGCTGGGGAAGAAGAAGAGCACCGTGCGCACCACCCGCGGCGTGAGAAGCAGCGCCACCAGCAGCAGCGTCGTGGCCGCCACCGGCGAGAGCGCGCGCAGCGAGCGCCAGCGCAGCACCTCTGCGAGGAGCACAGCCGAAGGCACCGCGGCGGCGAAGATCGCTGGAGCGATGAAGCGATAAGGCTGCATGGTGCTCGTCAACCACAGGTAGCGGCCAGCGTAAGCCAGAAGCACGCCGCCCAGCACCAACACCATCAGCGGCAAAGCGCGACGATCCCCCTCGCGCCGCCAGCGCCAAAAGGCCATCAACGCCCCCGCTAGCACCAAAAAGCGCAGGCCTGTCTGCACAGGTGGCCCCGTGGCGCTTGCGCTCAGGTGCAGCTCGAAAAAATCGGCAAAGAGGAACGAGATCCCTGGTCGCAAGAAGAACTCTGAGCTGACAACGTAGCGCCAGATGGGCAGCGCTGGCAGCAACCAGACCGACGCAGCCACCACCACCCAGAGGCTGCACCAGAGCACGAAGAGGTGCTGGCGAAAGCCCGGCGCACGCAGCACGCGCAGGTAGAGGGCTGCGCTTGGCACCGCCACCACCACCACGGCCAAGGGATGAAAGATACCGATGATGGCGCAGCCAAGACCCGCCGCTGCCCATTGCACCACTGCGGAAACGCGACCGCGTCCTGCTGGATCGTTGCCGCCTTCGAAGACACGATAAACCAACCCCACGGCCACCACAGAAAACGCGCTGATGAAGACCCAAGAGATCATGCCGCAGTACCAGCACCAATGCAGAAAAGAGTCGAAATACCAGAGCAACACCCAGAGCAAAGTGAGGGCGAACGTCGCGCCGCGACTGAGGCGAAAGAGGCACGCGGCCCAGATGGCGAGCAGGGGTAGGAGCAGGTGCAAGAGCAAGATGTAGAGATTGAACGCCAAGCCTTGGGCGACACCCAGACGCGTGAGCGCGATGACGAAAAGCTCCAGCGTCTTGCTGCTCATATCCTCGACGGTGCCCACAGGGTTCCCCGCGAGTTGCTGAGGATCCCAACCCCAAAGCCGCCCCGATTGGCCAAAGGCCTCGTTGGCGCGATCGACCTGGTAGTAGTGCAGCGAATAGTCGATCTCGTTGAGGGGCCGCTCGGAGAAGAGCACCGTTGGAGGCACGAATTGAAAGAGCAGCACGAGGTGCAGCGCCCAGAGCAGCGTCCACGTGAAGACCCACCCCAAGCGAGCGCGCAAGCTGCGGAACTCGAGTTCAGGATCCGGGGGGGAACTGCCCATGGCGTTGGGTTCGCAAACCACGCTCATGGACGATGCTCCAACGTGATTCGCCCAGCCAGTTTCGGGTCACCAGCGATCTGGATGAACGAGGCCTTGCTGTCTGCCAAGGGGACCTTCTCCAGGCGACAGGCGGGCGCACAGCGCAACGTTGGGAAGTAGTGGAAGCGAATGGCGACCTTCCCATCGCGGGGATCGGGCACGACATCTTCGAGGACGATCCGGTTGATGCTGGTACGCACGCGCCCCGAACCGCGCAAGAAGAAGTTTGCCCTGTGGCGCGTACGATAAAGCCGATAGGGGCCAAGTCGCACCATCAACTGCAGCAAATCACGCCGGGTCTCGACGTGGGGAAAGAGCGGCATGTGCACCAGGAGGTAGCGTATGTTGTAACGCACCAGATAGTCGGCGAAGGCCTGTTTGAAGTAGCGGTCATGACCGGGGACCTCCCGGAAGATATTCGAGCGCTCATAGATCATGCGCCGGTCCGGAAAGCCACCGATGATGTGCAGGTTCGTCGCCCAACCAAGAAACTCCCCCACCTCCCAAGGCTCCACCAGAATGCGACCTTCTTCCCGTGCGTGCTGCCGCAGGTACTTGGCCACCTGCAGGTAGTGTTGGGGCACACTCTTCATCCGCAGGGTGACCTCTGGCGCCTTCACAGGCGCCCCGCGGTCCCAAGGAGGCGGATCGTGCTTGGGCGTAAGGCGTTGAGGCAGAGGGATCAACTCGGGCGCAGAGGCGAAGACCTGCCGCGCGACCTGGGGCCCAAGCAGGACGAGGCCCAAGACCAGCAGCACCCGCCCAGCAGGGGAAAAGCCCTGGCGAAAGATGTCAGCAAGGAAACCACCGCAGAGGGCCGCAGCGGCGAAGGCCAGAGCCAACACAAAGCGATAGGGCTCTGTCAGCCCGAAGAGAGGGACGTAGGCCGAGACATAACCCAAAAAGAGCAGCCAGCCGATGATGGTCACGCCAGGGAAGAAGCGCTCGTCCTTTTCGCGATACCAGCGAAAGAGCAACACCGCCGCCGCTCCCAGCGCGAGGTAGCGAAAGAGGGTCGTCTGCACGATGGCTGGGGGCGAAAAGGGGAGGATCTCGAAGAGATCCAGCAGAAAGAAATGGGGTTTGGCCTGCCCGAGCTTATGGGAGGGTGTCATGATCCCGAAGTGGGAGATGGCCGGCAGGAGCCAGTGGAGGTTGGCGAGGACAACAGCAGCGCCCAGCACCAGCACCTGCACATGCCCCACTAGAGGAAGTCGGCGAGCGTAACGCAGATAGAAGACAACCATGGGGCCTACGAGGATCGCGAAGGCCCAAACATGAATGAGATGCACCAAGGGAAAAAGAATGAGTAACGGAATAAAATAGCGCAACCCAGCGCGTCCTGGGCTCTGGAGCAGGCGCCAGAAGAGCACCAAGACCAAGAGGGCGACGTGGGCGCTCATGACATAGGAGATCATGCCCGCAGACGTGAAAAAACGAGACGCTGTGTCCAAAAAGTAGATCGGTGCCCCCACGGCCATGGCCACGAGCTGAGCCCGTGAATCGAGCCGAAAGAGGCGCGCTATCAAGAGCAGCACCAGCGGATAGAGCATCGCCGAGAGCACGGAGAAGAGGTTGTAGGCGCTGACGAGGGGCATGCCCAAGCGCGAGAGCCCATAGCTGAAGAGAAAATGCGCCTTGTTGTCGACGTCGAAGATCAGGCCCATGGGGTGGCCAGCGAGAAATCGCGGCTCATAGGCCCACAGCCCACCACCGCTCTGGAGCGACTCCTTGATGCGGAAGGTCTGGTGAAAATGGGTTTGATAATCCCCGCCCCCATAAGGGACGTCAGCGAAAACCACCTGGGAGGGAAAGATATATGCCACCCCAATCAGGTGCAGCAAATAAATCCCGCCCAACCACAACAGAAAAACACGACGTCGGTGCTGGGGCTGATCCAAGGGTTCTCCACCGTGGCCCACGCTCGCTGGCGGCGTAACCACGCAAAACTTGCACGAGAAGCTAGTGGGCGCCCCGGCTACCGTCAAGCTGACAGCCCAGCATGCCTTCGAAGCGACGATGGCACCCCAGGTTTGACCCGGCCCTGGCCGGGCTGCTACACCATCTGCGCCATGCGCGTCCATCATCAAGACTCCCTCATCGAGGATGCTATCGAGCAGGCCAAAAGCCTGGGTGCTCCGCTACAAAGCGAACGCCTCGACTTCGTGCGGTGTGAGCCGCGAGCCTTGGGCATTGGCAACTTTGATGGCGTTCATCTTGGACATCAGGAAATCTTCCGACGTGTCCGTGGGCGCGCTGACGAAGCCTCCCTTCGCTCAGGAGCGCTGACCTTTGTCCCCCACCCCACCCGCTTTTTTCGCCCGGACTTGGCCGCCGAGCTGATCACTCCGCTCGCGCGAAAACTCCGAATCCTCTGCGGCTGTGGGCTCGACGAGCTCATCATCCTTCCCTTCGACGCTACCCTCGCGGCCATGCCCGCCGAAGTCTTCGTCCAGCAGATGCTGGTAAATCGCCTTGGTATCCGCTTCGTCGTGGTCGGTGCGCGCTTTGCCTTCGGACAAGGCCGTGGGGGCAGCATCGCGACGCTTCAAGGCATGGGACCTAGCTGTGGATTCGAAGCGTTGGGGGTCGACCCAGTCTGTGACGAGGGAGGGGTCGCCATCTCCAGCTCCCGCGTCCGTCAGCTCGTACGCGAGGGTGACATGCGCGAAGCGGCGAAGCTCATGGGCCGTCCCTTCGCGCTGGAGGGGACCATCGAAACCGGGGCGGGGCGGGGGCGAACCATCGGCTTTCCCACGGCGAACCTCGCGCCCAACACCCGCTTGCTCCCTGCCCGCGGCGTCTACGCTGCCTGGGTGGCGATAGAGGGGCAGCGGCGCGAGGCGGTGGTCAATATTGGACGCGCGCCCACCTTTGTGGACAACGGTGCCATGCGGGTGGAGATCCACGTGCTCGATTTCTCCGGAGATTTGGTAAATAGCCGGATGCAGATCGACTTCACCCGGCGGATGCGTGACGAGCAGCGCTTCGCCAACGTGAACGAGCTCATTGCGGCCATCCGTGAGGATATTGCCATGGCTCGCCGCGTGCTCAACGATGACGCCCACGGGCGAGGAGAACCACGCTGTGCCTGAACCCTCCAGCCTCTTCAAGACACCCACGGTGGCCCGCATCTACGCCCAACAGGGCAAGTTCGAGCAGGCGCGCACTCTCTATCACGAGCTCCTCGCCAAGGATCTGGGGGACGCCCAACTCGCCAACGAGCTGGCCCATGAGCTGGGGAAGGTGGAGCTGCAGCTCGCTGGGGGAACCAGCAACCTTGTGGGAGAACGCGACACCCTCATGCTCACCCATGAAGCCGGCAGCCTCTTTTGCAGCTGGTTGCTCAGCGAGGGTGGCATAGAGAACGCTCAGCTCTTGCTGGGGTCTTCGCCTGGAGACCTGACCCTTCGAGTGGCAGGGTTTCCCCACGACGCACCATCGATCGTCCGAGACATCAGCATCGAGCGCGAAAAAGACAGCGCCCGTATACCACCACCTGTAGGCGCCACCTATGTAACAGCATCAGTGGGGCTGATGGACAGCGAGGGGACCTTCGTCTCCATCGCACATTGCGATATGCTGCCGATCTGACCGAAGAGCCGAACGCTCACACGAGAGGGCTCAGGAGAGCCTAACGTTCAGGAGAGAACGCAATGTTCGAAGGAACCTACACTGCACTGATCACTCCCATGCGTGATGGGAAGGTTGATCTTGACGACCTGCGTCAGCTCGTCGACTACCAGATCGCAGAGGGCATCACTGGGCTTGTCCCTTGTGGCACCACGGGCGAGACACCGACCCTCAGCGCTGAAGAACAACGCGAGATCATCCGCACCGTCGTCGACCAGGCCAAAGGTCGTGTATTGGTGATCGCTGGCGCCGGCGCTAACTCTACCCAGACCGCCATCGCCCAAACTCAAGCCGTGGCCGAACTCGGCGTCGACGCGACCCTGCAGGTCACGCCCTACTACAACAAACCCTCACAGAGCGGCTTGCTCGCCCATTTCTCAGCCATCGCAGACGCCTCGCCCTTACCCCTCGTGCTCTACAATGTACCAGGAAGGACGGGCTGCGATATGCTCCCCGCCACCATCGCCACGCTGGCTGACCATCCCAAGGTGGCCGCGGTGAAGGAGGCCACAGGGTCCATCGCTCGGGGACAGACCGTCAT
>JAFCZD010000313.1 GCA_019314525.1 Deltaproteobacteria bacterium | reverse complement strand
CGTGCGGCAGGCGAAGCGCGTATCGCCAGAGACATCCCAATGGGCGACGTCCATCGTGTCATCATCGATATCGTAGTCCTCCATGGTGCCATGGAAGAGCAGATCGCGACCTGGACGGGCGCTCACAGGCCCGCGCGCTGCAGCGAGAGATTCCCCCTGCTCGCGCAAATCACGCAAATCAAGCACCGTCCAGCCCTCAGCCGGCATGGTGACACTCACCGCGCCCCGACGCGAAGACCTCCGCTCGACCATTATAAGGAAAGGCCGCCACACCATCGGACAGTTCAGTGATACGCCGTAAAAGCGCATCAGCGAGGGGGCCAGCCACGGGCAAGGGACGATAGCTCTCGAGCTGCGTTGGGATCCCCTGAATATCCACCACCTCCCCTTGCACCAGGTCCACCTGCGCCAGCAACCCCAGCATGGTCTCGAGGCGATCCTGGTCAAAGGCAAAGTTCCCAAGCCCAAAGACGATGGGCACGCCCGCGTGACGACCAAAGCCCATGGCAACATGGGCATGATGTGAGATCACGAGCCCCGCTCCTTGCTCGGCGGCAAGCTCCATTCGCCCCCGGCCATAGGACGTGGGTGCGAGCGCATATTCGTCCCCAGTATGCCAGATGGCGATGGGAACACGACCCGCTGCGCGCTCAGCGTTCACGACTGCCGTCAGGCGCGAGGTGTCGCGCAAATTCGCCGCGCCCCCCTGTTGCTCTCCTGCGACGTAGGCATATTCATGATCAGCTCCATCGATAGAACATGCTGAAATCATGGACAAGTGAGCGTTCCCCACTTCCACGCGTAGGGGCTGCCAGGCAGCATCAGGAGTCGCACCGAGACCGGAGGCCTTCAAGCCGGCCTCGCTCACCTGCAAGAGCGTATCGTCAAGGCCTCCCGCCAAGTAGTCGTAGACATGATTGTTCCCAAGAGAAACGTAATCAACGCCAAGCCAGGTCAAGGCCTCGAGAGAGGGCGGAAGGGTGAAATAGACATAGGCTTTGGTGGGATGGGGTGTCAGTGGTGTCTCGGTGACCACCGACTCGAGGTTGACGGTGGCGTAGTCCACCGCCTGAAAATATGGACGCACACCCGCGAGCACATCACGCGTCATGGAGGCTGCCGAGGAAGCACGAATCGTCGCCTTTGGGTCATCCTGGGGGATCTCCGTCAAAGGTGTATCGCTGTCGGGGTCGAGGTAGCGCCGACCAAAGGCCGTATCCCCACCAAAGAGCAAACGCACACGCTTCGAGTCACGCAGGGCAAGGGCGAGAGCATGCACTCGCACCTCGGTAATCCCAAGCTCTCGTGACAACCACACCGCCACGTGGTGCGAGTAATACCCGGCCTTCTCGACCTCTAAGAGCACGTTGTGCCGGGGCAGCGCCTCGAAGCGAAAGGCCCCTGCCCTGTCGGTGGTGGTGCTCGCCTGACCTGCATGCAAGGTGACCCCCATAAGGGGGGCGCCTGCGGAGTCAACGACGACACCAGAGAGCGCGATGGTGGTGAGGGCATAGGCCTCACGAGCGGCGAGTTCCTCAGCGGGCATCACCGAGGGTTCCTCGCGAAAACGAGCGCTACACGCCGCCATCGAGAAACATACGAGTATTAACGCAACCTTCACCGCACTTGGCCCTCATAGGGAGTTCGTAGAAATATTACCACACCGCCTTTCTCTGTCACATTGCTTACTTAAATTTTCACAAACGTTACACATGGGAATCAAGCACCACCAGCCCCCGCCCACAGAGGTCTTCGAGCAACTCCACGAGATCTGCGCGTAGGGTCTCCGCCTCCACCTCATACTCTTCGAGCAGCTGCTCGAAGACCGCTTCAATCGAGTCGGTGCTGGCGAGGAGCTGCCAGATGCGAGTCCCCACCGCGTCGAGGCCCAGATAACTCTCGCTGTGCAGATCGAGGATCACGAGCTCGCCATCAAGCTCGCGCGTCAACACATGCTCAGGAACGGTCGCCTTCGACTGAAAAGAGAGCGTCATGAGAGCATGCCATTCACCACGCCCTGGGCAATGGGATGATAGGCTTCACGCGAAGCGTCAAAAATCTCCCGCGCCATCGCCTTTGTCTCCTGATTGTTCCAAAGCGCGCCATAGAGCGGCTTGAGGAACTTCATCCGACCAACCTGGCTCAGAAACTCGCGCAAGCGTGGCAGGGCGGGCCCATAGCTCGACGCAGCGACGATGTTCAGCCATTGCGAGAGCACCTCACTGTTGTTGCTGACGGTGAGGGAAAAGTTCCCATCGAGCCAGGCGCAGTCATCGCGAGAAAGCGGCCGTGGCAGCCGTTGAAGAAAAATCTGCCACTTCTCTGCAGACCAGCTCTTGGCCACCTCGATCCCTGGCCGCCCACCAGCCTCCCAGGCGTCAGCCTGCGCTTCGATGGCCGCCAGCTCTTCCGATGCAAAAACGGGCGCGTCCTCGGGCAAACCAGAGCCGTGAATCCACGCCTTACCCCCCACACGCTCGAGGAGACCAGGCTGGGTCTCTTCCATGAAGTCCTCGAACTCCTGGGTCGTAATAGAGGTGAAGGCGAAGTGCTCGAGATATCTGCGGACCCACACATCGAAGGCTTCCCGGCCAAGATCCCGCTCGAGCTGCACGACGAAGAGAAAGCCCTTTTCGTAGGGCACCACCGAGTAGACATCGTCGGGGTCATGACCTGCGAGGTCTGTCTCCAGCTGGGTAAAAGGAGAATCGGCGCCAAAGCGCTCCATGTCGGCTTGCAGCGCGTGACGGCCGATGGCGGCCGCCAACGAGACTGCGGCCTCTCCCTCCAAACGTTCGAGGATTCGACGCTCAGCCCAAACCGTGAACCCCTCGTTGAGCCAAAAGTCGTTCATCGTCGCGTTGGTCACCAAGTTCCCAGTCCAGGAGTGGGCCAGCTCGTGAGCCAGAACGTTGACCAAGGAGCGGTCTCCAGCGATCAGCGTGGGTGTCAGGAAGGTCAACCGTGGGTTCTCCATCCCGCCATAGGGGAAAGCCGGTGGCATGACGATGAAGTCGAAGCGGTCCCACAAATAGGGCCCAAAGAGCCCCTCGGCTGCCTCCAGCATCCGCTCAACGTCCGAAAACTCCCAGGCCGCGGCCTCGAGGGTCGCTGGCTCCGCATAGACACGGGTGCGGGGGCCAAGATCTCGAAACGTAATATCTCCCACTGCGAGAGCCAGAAGGTAGGCTGGGATGGGCTGGGGCATGGAAAAAGAGTAGATCTTCTTGTCGTCTTCCACACGTGCCTCACTGGGCGCTGCTGACATCACCGCTGCCAGCGAAGCTGGTACGGTGACCTCGGCCTCGTAGCCAAAGCGCACTTTGGGACTGTCCTGGATCGGCACCATGGAGCGTGCGTGAATCGGTTGACACTGGGAGAACAGAAAAGGGTGTTTGGCGCCAGCGGTGTTGGCGGGCGCCAACCACTGCAGAGCCGATGCATTGGGGGTGGTCTCATAGCAGATGGTCAACTCTTTGACCTCAGAAGGGCGCTCGATGCGCAGCTTCGCCCCCATGAAGCCCTCACTCTCGGCGAGGGTGAAGGGCAAATCGCTGCCCTTGTCGCCTGTCACCGCTGAGATGATCAGATCCCGCGTGTCGAGATCGAGGTCACCTGCTCTGGCCTCAGCAAATATGAGGGTGGCCTCACCAATGAGCCTCTTTTTGTGAAAATCAACGTCAAAACGCCAACGGAGAGTTTCCACGACCCCTTGGGCAGGATCGGTGTAGGAGTGTGGATCGATGCGCGCCATAATTCAGACCTCCTTCACACCCCCCTAGCTGGAAGGGGAATGTGGGGAGGTTGCGCCGCCTTGCGCCACAGATCAAGGTGTGCCGAATTTTCGCTCAAGTCTGGTACGGGGAGTGACGATGTCTCATAGGGAAGTGGCGCCGCCCCACCTGGGCCAATTGACACGGATTCACCATCTGGAGTCTACTTAACGACGACAAGCACACAACCACAGGGACTTTCCTTCGCCAAAAGAAAGCCTATCCAAATCGCCGAGATGAGCCATGGACCGCGCATGATAAGAGACCTGGAGCCTTTCTCAGAAGAAGAGACGACTGGAGGGGTGCCTGCTGGGTCGGCGACTGATGCCACTTCGGATTTCCCCGCCACCCAGCGCGAAGCACAGCTGATCGTGCTCAACGGGAGGGCCGCGGGGCAGCGGTTCCCGCTGGTCCAGCCCACGACCACCATCGGCCGCAACATCGACTCTGATATTCGCCTGATGGACAGCGCGACCTCTCGTCAGCACGCCCGCATCGAGTGTCACGGACCCACGAAGCTGGATCTCATAGATCTTGGCAGTCGAAACGGCACCATCGTTGATGGAAAACCCATCACGCAACATCAGCTCGTTGAGGGCGACAAAGTCATCGTGGGTGAAAACCTCTTCATCTTCACCCACGCCAACCCTATTGAAGAGCGCCTGCTCCAACTGCAGAAGATGGAGGCTATCGGCCGGCTCGTAGCCGGGCTCTCGCACGAGTTCAACAACTTGCTCGCAGGAGCGCTGACAAATGTACACATGCTCCTCGACGAAGAGAACTCAACGCTCAACGAGGAGCAACGTGAATGTCTGCAGGGAAGCGTCATCGCCCTCGAGAGAGGCACGCTGCTCACGCGCCAGATGCTCGACTTCTCTCTGCCCACAACGCTCCGCCTTGAGTCCGTGGATGTTTCTCTGCTCGTGGCAGATGTGATCGCGTTCGGCAAGACCTCCATGGGCCCGGAGTATCTCTTCGAAGCCACACATGAGCCGAGCCTCTATCTGCGCGGAGACCGACGACAACTCTACCAATGCCTGGTGAACCTGCTGCTCAACGCTCGGGACGCGCTCCCTGGTGGTGGTCGAATCGAACTCTCGGTGGCACGCCGCTCGGCAAAGGCGCTGCCCGATGAGGTGACGCCTGCGTCTCTTGCCGAGGAGTTCATCATCTTCGAGATCCGCGATGAGGGTGTGGGCATGGAAGAGCAAGTGAAGTTGCGGGTCTTTGAGCCCTTCTTCACGACGAAGCCCTTGGGCATGGGGACAGGCCTTGGCCTCTCGGTGGTGCACAGCATCATACGCAGCCATGGGGGGAGCATCACCATCGACACCAAACAAGAAGTCGGCACCACCATGAAAATCATGCTCAGGGCAACAGAGAGCCCAGGCGGCAGCAGTCAAGTTCCATCCACGGCCACAAAAAAGCACCTCCCCAAGCTAACAGGGCGCGTCTTGGTGGTCGATGATGACCGCATCGTGCGCAGATCTTCAGCGCGCTTGCTGCACATTATGGGGCTCGAAGTCAGCACCGCCAGTGATGGTCAGGAGGCCGTAGAGCGGCTGGAGGAACATGCTGGGGAGATAGACGTCGTGATCCTCGACTTGGGCATGCCAGGTTGGGGAGGACGCAGAACCCTCGATGAGATCCGCCGCCGTTGGCCCCGCCTACCCGTGGTGATCGCCACAGGCTACGCAGGAAAAGCAAACCAACGAGATGAGTTACTCCGAGCAGGCGCCCGAGCGGTGCTCATCAAGCCCTTCAGCAAAGAGGAGCTCGCCCTCGAGCTCGAGACGGCCCTCTCCCCCCTCGAGGCCCCCTGACGATGGAGAACCTCACTCCGCACTGGCCGTCGTTCGTCGTGGGAGTGGTTGGCGCGGCCACCATGATAACAGTCCTCTCCTCCTTGCGAGGGCGGCCACCACCAGAAGACCAGAGACGAAGCACTCCCCAAGAGCTGGAGACGGCACGTCTACGCTCCCAAGTGAGTTCGCTCGAAGAGCGCCACCATCAGCAAATGGAGTTCTTCGTCAACTTCCCAGACCTCGTCAAAGCGCTCACCGCGGCCATGAGCATCGGTCAGGTTACAGCGGCCTGCTCACGTGGCCTCTCGGCCCTGCTGAGAACACGAAATGTCGCGATCTTCTTGGCCGATACTGCGACCAACCTGCGCTTGGTGGACGGCGCGGGCTTTCCAGCAGCATCGCGCAACCAGATCACCTGCACCGTAGAACATCAGCATTGCCGGGAAGTGCTCACACGCCGAGGGGTGATCTCATGCTCACAGCAGCTGAGAAAGATGCTGCGAACCATAGGCGTTGACGCAGTGGACGCGGCCTCGATCTGGCATGGTGACCAACTCTTTGGGATGATCGTGATTGGAAACTCCCAGGGCGATTCGGTCACCGTCAAGCGCATCCTCGCCATGGTGACCGACCTCACGGGCGTTGGGCTCACCGCGGCCTCACGGATCCACCGGATGCGTAGGGAGGCAGAGCGCGACGCCCTCACTGGCCTGGCCAATCGCCGAACATTGGTTCGACGGCTGAAGAGTGAACTCGACCGAACCTTGGCGTATGACACTCACCTCTCGCTGGCGATGATCGATGTTGATAACTTCAAGAACTACAACGATCAGAATGGGCATCAAGCGGGCGACGAAGCGCTCAAAGGAGTGGCGCAGGCGATCTCGAAGGTGACCCGCCGGACCGACCTCGTGGCGCGCTACGGGGGCGAGGAGTTCACCGTGCTGCTGCTGGGCGCCGACCCACAACAGGCCCTAATGCACGCCGAGCGCTTGCGGCAAACGGTTGCTAGCACACCTTTCGCCCACGGCCACAAACAACCTCTCGGTGTCGTATCGATCTCTGTGGGCCTCGCCACGGCCCCCATGGACGCCAGCCGCATCGAAGCTCTCTTCGAGGCCGCCGACAAAGCGCTCTATGAAGCCAAAGAGCAGGGGCGCAACCGCGTTGTGGCTTATTCGGGGCCCAAGCTGACGGATTCCGCGCGCCCCATCGACCCAGGATCATCTATCACAGGAGAGGATCTACGCCGCGCGCTCGCCCTCGAGGATTAGCGAGCGCTAGTCGGTCGATCCTCCCATGAATGACGCCACAGCGACTAGAGCGGCGATCAGCTAGTCGGACCGAAGAGGGCGAAGACGGCCGGAATCATTGGCTAGGCACGACGAGGGCGTTTGCCAGTGGCAAACAACCAAGGAGTAACAACGGCAATGATTTCGGGCACAAGCCCTGCGATGGGAGACTAGCTGATTGGTGCTCTAGAAGCGCTCTGGCAGCGCAAGCATCTCAGCCGCCACCCAGCGCGCCAAGAGCGTCGCCGCGCGCTGCGCGCTCTCCTCAAGGGTAAGAGCATCGGCAGCGAGGAGCACACACAACTGACC
>JAFCZD010000312.1 GCA_019314525.1 Deltaproteobacteria bacterium | reverse complement strand
GTCCACCGTGGCTCAACAATCCAACAACCTCACCCAGGGATGGACACCGTCCCGTGCACCCCAAGCGCCTCAGCAAGATGGGGTTGTGTATTTAGATGCCGTGAACTAGCCGTTCGCGGCGTATGCTGAGGGGGTGAACCCACCCTCGACCTCGATCTTTTGGCCCCCTGTAGCCCATGCCGAGGCACTCACAGCGCCGCCTGTTCGCCTCACATCCGCATGGCGTGACCCACAGCTCAAAGGTGGCGAAGCCGCGTCGCGTTTTCTGCGTGAGCGTGAAGCACCCACTGTGACGCTGGCCTTCGATGCTGTGCTTGCCCCTGAGGCGTATCATCTCGAAATCAACAGCCAGCGCCCAGGCGCACGTATTCGAGCGAGGGACGGAGCTGGGCTCTTTTACGGGGCTCTGACCTTCTGTCAGTGGGTCGAGGCCTGGGGCCAGCGCAATGGCGACGGGTGGCTCGTGCCCCCGCTCTGTGTGGAAGATGCGCCAGGGCTCGCCGTGCGCGGTGTAATGCTCGACATCAGCCGCGACCGTGTGCCCACGCTGGAGACGCTCTTCTCGCTCGTCGACCTGCTGGCGTGCTTCAAGATCAACCAGCTGCAGCTCTACCTCGAGCATGCCTTTGCGTACACGGGCCACGAGGTGGTGTGGCGAGATGCGAGCCCGTTTACACGTGAAGAGTTTGAGCAGCTCGACGCCTACTGCCGCGCTCGGCATGTGGCGTTGGTGCCCAATCAGAACAGCCTCGGTCACTTTCACCGCTGGTTGGTGCACGACGACTATCGTTCCCTGGCCGAGTGCCCCGAAGGCATCGAGCACCCCTTCTCGCAGGGTTGCGAGCCCTATGGTCTTTGCGTCACCGATGAGCGCGTCTTCGCACTGCTCGAAGACCTCTACGATCAGCTGCTGCCCTGCTTCAGCATACGCGAGTTCAACGTAGGCCTCGATGAAGCGTTCGATCTCGGGCGCTGTCGCTCGGCCGCCGCAGCTGACGCATATGGTAAGGAGGCGCTTTACCTTCATTACCTTGAGCGTGTGCATGCCCTGGTTGCAGCCCGCGGACATCGCATGCAGTTTTGGGCTGACGGGGTGCAATCCTCACCGGACGCTATCGCAGGGCTGCCCGCTGATACCACAGCGCTCGTCTGGGGCTACGCAGCGGATCATGATTTTCAGAGCGTGAGCGCGCGCTTCGCCACAGCCAAGCAGCCCTTCTACGTTTGCCCTGGAACCAGCAGCTGGAATAGCCTGCTCGGCCGCAACACGGTGGCGCTCTCGAACTTGCAACGAGCAGCCGCTGCTGCCGCTGAGCACCGCGCCGCGGGCATGCTCATCACCGACTGGGGAGATAACGGTCACCTGCAACCTTTGCCCTCCAGCTTCTTTGGCTTGACCGCGGGGGCCGCTCTGGCGTGGGCACCGCGCACATCCTTGCAGCGCGAAGAGGTCGCCTGCGCGCTCTCGCGGCATGTCTTTTTTGACGCCGAGGGCGGCCTCGGCGAGGCGCTCACTCGCCTGGGTGATGCTCACGAGCGTTGTGGGCCACGGCTGATCAACAGCGCCTATCCTTTCAACTTTGTTGTGCGCCATGACTTCGCTCTGGACGCGCCCGCGTTGGCGGGGGTGAGCGTGGTTTCCCTCGAGGCTTGTGAAGCGGAGCTTGTCGCTGGCCTGGCGGCTTTGCAGCGCGCGCGATCCCCTCGAGACGACACAGCGCTGGTGAAACAAGAGCTGCGTTGGGCAGCCGATCTACTCCTTCTGGGTTGCCGGCTGGGTCGCGCCCGGCTCAAGGTGGCGGGGCCAGTGGAGGCCATCGGCCAGGCGCAGCGCCAGCCCTTGGCTGCCACCTTGAAGCCACTTATCACCGAGCATGAACGCCTTTGGCTCGCACGTTCACGCGCCGGCGGGCGGGGTGATTCTCGCCGGCGTCTTGAGGCCTTGCTCCTGCGGCTCGAGGCCTAAAGCATGCTCGAAGCCGGTGACTGGGCGGTGATCGCCCTTTATATGCTGGTGGTGGCTGCCCTCGGCCTCTGGTCGGCGCGCAAGCAGCGCACGGGTCGCGATTACTTCCTTGGTGGACGGCAGCTCTCATGGTGGGTGGTGGGGCTCTCCATCGTCGCCACAGAGACCAGCGCCTTGACCTTCATTGGCCTGCCGGCGCTCGCCTTCGGCGCGCTCTCGCTGCTGCCCGATGGCAGCTTCATCACCCACGGTGGCAATCTGCGCTTCTTGCAGATCACCCTCGGCTACGTTTTCGCGCGCGTGATCGTCGCCATGGTGATGGTGCACCACTACTTCGAGCAGGACACCTACACCCCCTACCAGCTGCTCGCCCGTCGCTTCGGGCGGCCCGTGCACCTCATGACGTCGGTGTTCGCGATCTTCAATATGTGCTTGCAGGCGGGGATCCGTGTCTATGTGACGGCGATCCCCGTGGTGATCGTCTTGCACTCCGTGCTGCCTGGTTGGGGCATTGGGCCTTCCATCGTGCTGCTGGTGCTGGTGGCGGTGATCTACGCGGGCGTCGGCGGCATCCGCGCCGTGGTTTTTACCGACGCGCTGCAGTTTTTTGTCTTTGTCGCCGGGGGCCTCTTCGCGCTCTTCTACATCCCCACGCTCGTCCAGGCGCCCGATGGATCCACTGGCGTCGCCGCCATCAGACAGCTCGCACACGACAAGCTCGATTGGCTGCATTGGGGCTTCGTCGCGCGTAGCCCGGGGCAGGGCGTTGGCGCCTGGCTGGTGGCCAACGTGCGAGAGCTTCTCGGCGGTGACTTCAACATCTGGATGGGGCTCATCGGCGCGACCTTTGGCATCATGGTCAGCCATGGCGTCGACCAGCTCAACGTGCAGCGCATCCTCGCTTGCAAAGATGCACGTGAAGGACGGCGAGCGCTGCTCTTTTCAGCGGTGATCATCGCCCCCCTGCTGGCGATTTTCTTGGGCGTGGGCGTCGCCCTCTACGCCTTCTACGCCAGTCAGGGCTTCGACTTTGGTGGCCTAAATCCGTGGGATCCAACGGCAGCAGTTTTGGTGCCCAAGGCCGACTATGTCTTCCCGATCTTCATCGCCACCGAGGTGCCCACGTTGATGCGGGGCCTGATGGTGGCGGGCATCCTCGCCGCCGCGCTCTCGAGCCTCACCTCGGCGCTCACGGCGATCTCTTCCGTGGTGTTGGTGGATATTTGGCCCCAGGACGAGGGTGATAGCGTGACACTGTCTCGTGCTCGCTGGGGCACGCTGGCAGTGGCCTTGGTGTTGGCAGCCGTGGCTTGGTGGGCCAAGGACGCGGCGTTGGTCTTCAACCTCGTCTTCCAGTTCGCGGGCATCTTTTCCGGCGCCAAGCTCGGCGCGGTGCTCTTGGCGATGCGGGCCGAGGGGCGCTACAAAGATGGCGCGGTGCTCACGGGCATGGTGGGCTCAGCGTTGACGATGACGGTGATCGTGCTCGGCTCGCGTGCAGGGTGGATGTGTATCCACTGGCCTTGGTATCCGGCCATTGGCACCCTCATGTGCCTCGGCTTGGCCGCGCTGGTGCGTTATGGGATGAGGAGATAGCACTCATAGCTCATCAAAGAGCCTCTCGATATCCCGGGCGGCGTGGAGGATCCGTATCACGTTGATACCCTTCTCGGCTGGCAGGTAGTAGATCAGGTGGCGTCGAAAGCCTTGCACAGGCCAGACGCGCATACTGGCGAGTGTTGCGTCGCTAAGGGTTCGTGGTGATCCTTGCTTTGGATTATCAAGCAGTGAGTGGAGGGTCTTGCGAAGCTGGCCAAGGAAGCGGCGGGCGAGAGCGAGACCTCCTGCAATGGCGAGATACTCGAATTGCTGGTCGATGTCGCGATCCGCGCGGGGGGAGAGAAGCGCTATTCCTCGAGGTCGCGCCATCGACTCATCAGGCCTTTTTCTTTGGCGCTCCAATAAGCATCATCAGCTTCAATGCATGGGCCAGACTCGGCGCCAGCGAGCAGAAGCGTTTCAAGCTCGGAACTTCGTGCGCTTTTCCGGCGCGCCTCACGGATTAGCTCTCGGATATACTCACTGCTAGAGGTGTAGCCACCGCGCGCCGACTGGGCCTCCACGAATCGCTTGAGAGCCACAGGAAGAGAAATATTGAGCGCAGTGGAGGATGAGTCTGCCATCCCCTAAAGTTTGAGAAGAATATTATAGACTGTCAATCCTTAATATTTCCTGTTTTCAGACCCCATCTCGCAAGCGTGAACGTTCCCACGGAGCCCGTTCCGCCTTGCCGGGCTACCCATCGGCAGTTTTCGCGCTAAGCTCAAGGTAAGAATCGGGAGCCAGCCCATGGATTTTTCTGAGCTCGAAGAAGCCGAGAAGCGCGCGATCTTTCGTGCCCTGTGGGAGATGGCGCGGGTTGATGGCAGGGTCGTGGAGCTTGAGCGCTTGCGCCTCGAGGAGCTGCACACAGCGCTCTTCGCGCTCGCCATGCCGAAGACGGCTTACCCTTATCCTGAGGCGGCGTCCCTCGCTGAGCATGTGCAGCGTTCGGAGGCTCGAGAGGCGCTCTTTGCCGCTGTCTTTGTCTTGTTGCGTGCCGACGAGCGCACGACTCCTGCAGAGCGCGAGCTCTTTTCCGACCTCTGCTCACGCCTTGACGTTGGAGCTGATGAGGAAGCGGCCCTTTGGGAGCGCAACGCGCACGACTATTTTGCGCGCCGCTCAAACCAGCTCGCTGCGCAACGCCTAGACAAGCTGGGGGATGAGCTCGTCGTGCTCGCCGAAGACCTTGGCGTGGGTGTCGACCAAGATACACGGGCCGAGGCCGAGGTGCGTCGAGCAGCAGCAACCTTCACCCTCGACGCTGCTCGCCAGCGGCGGTGGACGAAGCCCTGAGCTGCCCGACGAAGTCGACGTCCCCATGGCGTTCTTTTTCGCCCGCCCCGTGTCGATGCCAGGGGCCGAGGCCCTCGTGGTGGTAGAGCGCCTCGAATCCGTGCGCCAAAGAGAGGATTTCCCCAGGCGCCAAGAAGGTGCGCAGCTCGCCCTCTTCACGGCGAAAGGAGGCCTCGCCGAGGGGCTGCCACTGTGTGTTGATCGCCGCGTAGGAAGGGTCACCTTGATGCCACGCCGAGAGGAAGAGCAGCCCACCTGGCGTGAGCCAACCACGCAAACGCGCAAAGAGCGTGTTGATGGCGTCACGAGAAAGAATCTGCAGCAGGCCGAAGACGAGCACGGCGTCGAACACGTGGTCTTTCGCTTCAAAGGTGAGGGCGTCACTCTGCTTCAACTCGAGGGTTAGTCCAGCCTCTTGGGCGGCTCTTTCGGTGTGGACGATGGCCTCAGCCGAGGGGTCGATGCCCATGACGTGGCAGCCCGCACGTGCCAAGGGGAGCGCGTTGCGTCCCTGGCCCACGCCGATATCGAGCACACGCTTTGGAGCGGGAATCTCAGCCGTGAAGCGGGTGAGCAACACAGACGGTGCGTCGCCAAAAAGGTCTGGCGTCGCGCGGTAGGCCTGATCGTAGTCGCTGATGGTTTCCCCCTTTTTTCTAGCGCAGGATGGATCTACCAGAAGAGTTCAATGCCGAAGGCGGGGAGCGCCTTGTCTGAGCTTACCAGCGGAAGGTTCTCCATCGCGCTCTGGGCTGCGAGCATGCGATCGAAGGGATCTCGATGCTGCTGAGTCCAGCTGCCAGCCCGCTGGGCATGAGCAACGGTGATCGAGAGTTCAGTAAAACCAGCCTTGCGAAACCATTCACCCATGTCTTGGGCCAACACATGCGCGGAAGGCAATTTGCCAAGCCGGAACTTTGTTGAGATTTCCCACGCGCTGGCGCTCGAGACGAAGATCTGGTTCGATGGAGCGCCGACAGCACCACGGACCCTCTCCGAAAGTCGTGGATCATCAAAGAGCCACCACAGGAGAGCGTGTGTATCGAGGAGCAGCTTCACGGCTTGCCGCCCCTGCCGTCCCACAAGGACATTTCTTCTTCTGGGAGGGGGGCGAAAAAGCTCTCATCTACGTTACCCTTGAGCAGCCCCGGCTTACGGGGTTGTGCTGGGGCCAACGCGCACAGCCTGGCAAAGGGGCGGCCGTTCTTCGCGATGATGATCTCTTCGCCGGCATGTGCTCTCTCCAACAGGCGAGAGAAGTTTGTCTTGGCGTCATGAACGTTGACCTGGCTCATAAGATTAGCTTAGCCCGACATGTGGACTAGGTCAACCTCCGGGGGTGATGGGCCCCTCAGCCCCGATAGTCGAGCACCATGCGCACCTTTCGGGCCAATGTGTTCAAGCTGAAGGGCTTCTCCACGAAGTGCACACCGTTCTCGAGCACGCCGTGGTGTGCGATGGCGTCATCGGTGTAACCGGACATGTAGAGCACCTTCAGCTCTGGTCGTGTGGTCACCAGCTCTTCGGCGAGCTCCTTGCCGCTCGACCTTGGCATCACCACGTCGGTCAAGAGCAGGTGGATCGGCCCTTTGTGCGCATGGGCCATGGTGAGCCCCTCCAGCCCATCTCTCGCTTTGAGCACCTGGTAGCCCTTCTTCTCGAGCAGTCGCACGGTCAGCTTGAGCAGCGCTGCTTCGTCCTCCACCACCAGCACGGTCTCGGTGCCCCGTGAGTCTCCTGCTGGGCGTGCCCCAGGGGTCGTCATCTCTATGTTTTTCACTTGGGGAAGGTAGACCTTGAAGGTCGTGCCCAGGCCGAGCTCGCTGTAGACCGAGATATGCCCCTCATGCTGCTTGATGATGCCGTAGACCGTGGAGAGTCCAAGCCCCGTGCCCTTGTCTTTGTCCTTGGTGGTGAAGAAG
>JAFCZD010000980.1 GCA_019314525.1 Deltaproteobacteria bacterium | reverse complement strand
TCACTGGCGAGACGCAACCGGGCATGAGATCGATGTCCTGATCGATCTCGGCACGAAGCAGATCCCGGTGGAGATCAAGTCCGGAGTAACCGTCGCATCGGATGCGCTCGACTCCCTACTTTGGTGGCTGAACCTGTCGGGCAACAGTAACGACACCGGACTCCTGGTGCACGGCGGGACGGACCGGAGCCGGCGACGAAATGTTACCATCCTCCCGTGGTTTCTGGCGTAAAAGACGTGCACCATTCACGCGTGTTTCGGGTTCAATGTTCGGGGCCGGTTGCGAATAGCAAATAGCTGGCGGCTTCGCTGTTCAGGAGCTTATTGCAGGCGCGACAGTTGAAAACACCCAATTTGGGTGCTATCGTTCCCAATATGGGTTCTATAGTCAAGCTCTCGGGTCTTGGAGATGCACTCTTCACCAAGACCCAGCAGAAGATACTCGGCCTGCTCTTCGGCGCACCGGATCGTACCCTCTACGCCAATGAGATTGTTCGCCTTGCCAGCGTCGGCACCGGTGCAGTGCACCGGGAGCTCGACAAGCTGAGCGTCGCAGGGCTTCTCACAATCACCCGGATCGGCAACCAGAAGCACTACCAGGCCAACTCGGACTCTCCCATTTTCGAAGAGTTGCGGGCGATTACCCGCAAGACCTTCGGTCTGGCAGACCTACTTCGCGAATCGCTGTCGCCGCTCGCCAATCAGATCGACATCGCCTTTGTCTACGGCTCCGTCGCCGCGGGGACCGACACAGCAAAGTCCGACATCGACCTCTTCATCATCGGAGGAGAGCTGTCCTATGCGGATACAATGACCGTATTGGTGGATGCCGAGCCCACCTTGCGCAGAAAGATCAACCCAACGATTTATAGCGCCGCCGAGCTTCGCCGAAAGCTCAAGGCAAAAAACGCTTTTCTGCACCGCGTGCTGGACCAGCCGAAGATCTTCCTGATAGGTTCTTTGGGTGGACTCCACGAGCCTCGATCGCCTGGTGCAGATCGGTAGCCTGAAGCGCGAGCCAGGCGACCAACTGGAATTCGACGGACTTCTACGCTCGGGCCAAGCGCGACTCACGGATGCTCAACTACCGGCGCTATCCATCGAGAGCCGCTTCGACCTCGCCTACAACGCCTCCCACGCTTTTGCCCTGGCGGCCCTTAGGCATGGTGGATACCGCTCCGAGAACCGGTACCTTGTCTTCCAGTGCCTACCTCACACCCTGGGTCTGGGCGATAATGTCTGGCGCGTGCTCGCGCTCTGCCACGACCGACGAAACAGAGCCGAGTACGGGGGCGATGCAGACATCGACGATCAACTGATCACCGACCTCATCACGGCCGCTGAATGCGTCTTGGAAAAGCTCACCAATTTGGGCGCAGTCCCTTCGACAGACACCTAGCGCCCATATACTCCGGAACTGCCCAGCCCCCGTTCCGCACGCGGTACAGGTCGCGCTCTGACATGGCGGACGCTCTGATCTCAGAAAACGGAGCCCGACCGATCCGAAATCATTGGGGTTTTTCGACCAACCACGGGGATCGTGCGCATGGCACATTGCTTGCACAATTTGCCTGCACAACCGAAACAAGCGAAGGCGAAGGCGAAGACGCCATTTCATTTCAGGAGAGACGCCATGCATACTTCATCCACAAGAATCATTCGTGGGCTCGTAGTCGGATTGGTCGCTGTTACCGGTCTGGTGTGGGTCGGTTGTGATCCCGGGGGAGTGAGCGGCGGCGCCAACCGCAACACCCAGTGCGATGACGGCACCACGCCCACCTGTGAGATGGTGCCTCCCACCTGCGACAGCGACGACATCCTGGCGTACCAGAGCGGCTGCTACGCCTGCGTGGATCCCGACACCTGCGAGCCCAGGATCACTCCCGGCTGCAGCAGCGACACCGACTGCGGCGATGGCCAGTGGTGCGATCCCTGCGGCACCAGCTCCTGTCCCGGGTGCCTGGACTGCAGGGCAGCCTGTATGGACCACGACTGTGTGTCCGACGGCCCGGCCATCTGTCGCATGGTTCAGCCTGAGTGCGGTGACTACGGCGTGGCCGTGGTCCGCGACGGGTGCT
>JAFCZD010000311.1 GCA_019314525.1 Deltaproteobacteria bacterium | reverse complement strand
GTCCGCGTCCATCCAGGCTCCGCCAAGGGCGCGTGCCAGTGAGACACGCGCGGCGATCAGCTCTCGACGCGCGGCGATCAGCTCGGTGCGCGCCTGCAAGAGCGCTTGTTCGGCTGTGAGCACATTGAGGTAGATCGTCAGCCCCTGGGTATATTGGTCAGTGGAGAGCCGCAGCGCGCCCTCGGCCGCCAAAACACGCTCTTGCAGCCATTTGATGCGCTTAGCGGTGGCACGCCCCGTAGCCAGGGCGTCCTCGACCTCTCTGACGGCGTTGAGCAGGGTCTTTTTGAAGAGCGCGACGCTCTCTCTGAGCTTCGCCTTGCTCTCGTTGTACTGCGCATTGATGGACACCTGCTCGAAGAGCGGCGCTACGAGCCCCGCGAAGAGATTCCAGACGAAGCCGCTGGCCGGTTCGAGCTGATAGCCGAGGGAGCCCCCGATGCGAATCTGCGGAAAGTGCGCCGCGAAGGCCGCGCCCACCTGCTGATCGGCCGCCTTGAGGCGTAGCAGCGCCGCGCGTAAATCAGGGCGCTGCTCGAGCAACTCTCCTGGGATGCCCGCGCCAAACTCCTTTACAGCGGGCGGCAGCGCGTCGAGGCTACCTGCGTCGATATGGCCGGGGAAGCGCCCCACCAGCACGGCGAGGGCGTTCTGGGTGGTCTGCAAGAGGCCCAAGGCCTGCTCACGCTGCGCCTTGGCGCCGGCTAGGCTCTGTAGCGCATGATAAAGCTCGTCGGCCCGCGCCACGCCCGATTTATAGCGTTGGCGCACCAACTTCACCTGCGCCTCGCGGCTCTCGATGGTCTTGTCCAGCAGCTTGATCTGCGCGCGCTGCTGCACCGTGGCGTAGTAGGCGTCAGCGAGGCCCGCGGCGAGGGTGATGTGGCCCGCGCGCAGCTCCTCCACCGAGGCCTGGAGCGCATACTTTGCGCTCTTGCGCTGGTGGTAAACGCGCCCCCAAAGATCGATCTCATAGGAGGCAGCGAGGGAGAACGAGAGGTTCGTGCCGGTGATCGTCTTGGGGCCCAGAGGATCGGGCAAGTTGAAGATGCTCTGGCTGCGCGCGACGTCGACCTTGGCCTGGGCTTTGGGCAGCCAGCCGGCGGTGGCGCCGCGCAAACGATAGCGGGCTTGATCGAGGCGCGCCTGGGCGGCGGCGAGGTCGAGGTTGTCGCGGAAGGCGAGGGTCATCAGCCGGTCGAGGGTGGGGTCACCAAAGAGCTTCCACCAGGGTCCCATCTTCTGGCGCGCGGTGGCCTTCTGAGCGAACGCCTGCTTGACCTTCATATCCTCGCGTTTGATCTGCGAGCGGTGAAGACAGCCGGCCAAGACGAAAGGAAGACAGAGCGTGAGGGTGAAGATGCGTCTCATGGCTGCTCCTCAGCTGAAGCTACCCCTGAGCGCATACCATTGAGCAGCGTTTGAATAACCTCGCAAACATAGGTATGGACTTCCATGGGCTCCCTTACTTGAATGCCCAGAGTACGGATGAAAACGTAATTGGCTACGGCGGCCATGATCAATCGTGCGGCGATTTCAGGGCGTTGGCAGTGCAGGCGGCCACGTTGATTCTCCGTTTCGAAATATGTCGTCAGCGCTTCGAGCACACGCCTCGGCATGGAGTCGGTTCGGGCGTGGATCTCCATCGGAGAGGGCGCCTTGCGCTGAGACCAGAGCAACATCATGCGTGGCATGGACTGCTCAAGAGCCGAGATACCCACAGTCATGATTTTGCTCAAGATTTCTTCAACAGATTGTGCTGGGTCGAGGCTTGGAATCAAATCAGCCCAGTTCGGGCTGCCCGACTCCATAGCCGCAATAAAGAGCTCCTGCTTAGTGCTGAAACGGTTGAAGATTGATCCCTCGGAGATCCCCGCGGTGCGAGCGATCTCTGCGGTGGGCACATCGAAGCCTCGCTCCAAGAAAAGCTCGAGGGCAACTTCTAGAATCTTTTCAGTACTTACCGTGCTTGGACGTGCCATAAGTGAGGGCTCACTCAATTATTAGATAATTGAGTAATGACTCACTAACCAAGGGGAGTCAAGGATTGGGGCGCGTCATTCCCCAATGCCCGGCCCGCCGGAAGTCCCGTCATTCCCCCGAGCACGTCATTCCCCCGAGCACGTCATTCCCATGACAATGGGAATCCAGTCTTTTAGCCGAGTGTGGCCAACGTGCTCGTCACATGGCGATATTCTTCAGCAATGGCGTGGCGTGTCGATTGGGCCGCGAGGGCGACGAGCTTCTTGCCCACAAGCGGAACGTGGGAGCGGAGCGTCACCTTCACCTCCACGACGGATCCACCGCCTTCAGGGCGAAGATGAAAGACACAGGAGATCTTCAAGGGGGCCTTGGCGACATGAATGGACTGCTTCCCGCGCCAGCTTTCACCGTCTTTTTTCCAGTGCTCTTCGATGTCGACCCTATTCCAGGCGCCAAGAAAGGTCTTCAACACGGCAGGCACATCCGCGGGAACTTCACGTGTGACGAGCACAAGACGCTCATCACCCTCGCCCGAGACCTGCACCTCGACATGACGAGATCCTGCAGCCTCCTGTTTGGCCTTCACGGTGGCGGGATCGACAAATTGAGCAAAGACACGGTCGACGCCGTGATCGTAACGATGGGTCTCGTGAATTTCCATTTGGCTGCTCATGACCCTAACGTTGCAGATGGAGCGAGCCTTGGCAATTCCAGGGATCTGGGCATGGGATCTGGGCATGGAGCCCTGTGATGGGCATCACATCCCAGCAAGGTTTCACTTTTCGCTCTCGTAAAACCAAGCTATGAGTGCGATCGCATCAAAGGAGATGGCCCCATGAAACGTTTTCCCCGCTTATTTCTCGCTTCTCTGGCGCTTTGTTTACTCCCCACCTTGGCGCTGGCCCAGCCTATGGACGTGCCCCACGAGCAACCTGCACCTCCCCCTGGCATGCAGCCCCAACCCGCGGCCCGGCCTGCGCCTGCCTACCAACCAGGCTACCAAAGAGTTCGTCCCGGATACGGCAACACCATGTACAGCCGCTATCGCACCAACTGGTATATCGGCTTTGGTGTGGGTGGTGGTTCGGGCTGGGTTAGCAACGACAATGGCGGGGAGAGCACCAGCGAAGGTGGCGTGGCCATCAACTTCAAGGTTGGCGCGGTGGTGACCCCACAGCTTCTGATTGGCTTCGAGGCCTCGGCCTGGCGCTATCAAGATAGCAACGACTTCGCTATCCAATTCAACCACTATGACGGTGTGGCCACCTTCTTCCCAATTCACGACGGTGGCTTCTTCCTCAAAGGCGGTTTGGGGCTGGGCGTCGCGTTGCTCGATTATGGTGGTGAGATCCAGGCCAGCACGGAGGCGGGCTTTGATGTCAAAGCTGGCTTGGGCTATGAGTTTCAAGTGGGCCGCAGCCTCAACATCGGCGCCGACCTGAGCTATGGCATGACCAAATACGATGATGGCGCCACTCACGACCTCGGGTTGCACCTAACCTTGGTGTGGTACTAAAAAGACCCTAGCGGTGAAGGGCTTCCCTTGCCATTGTCTTGGCATATCCGAGGGAGGCGTCATCCATGGTTCACTCTCGCCTTGTCCAGATCACGCTCGCGGTGTTTGCGCTGACGCTCTACGCGTGCACTGAGCGCAACCCCACCTATATCGCTGAAGATGGCGGCACAACGTGCAGCGATCCCTGTGTGGTGGGTAAGACCACCTGCCTGGGTGACCAAATCCAGCTCTGTCAGCTCATAGAGGGCTGCGGACACTGGTCAGACCCTCAGCCCTGTCCGCCGGACGAGCCCTATTGTAGTGAGGGCGCCTGCTCCAGCACCTGCGAGGATGAATGCGAAGAAGGCGAACGTCGCTGCTTCGGGCTCGGCTTTCAGCGCTGTGGCCAGGCAGACTCAGACCCTTGTCGTGATTGGGGGCCGGTCATCGTTTGCGATGCCGGTGAGCGCTGTGCCGAGGGGATCTGTGTGGCGGACCCTTGTGAGGAGCGCGAGTGTGGAGTGGTGGACGGCGCGTCGTGTGGTGAGTGCGGCGTAGGTTGGCTCTGCAACACTGAGGGCCGCTGCTACGACCCCTGCGAAGGCAAAGAGTGTGGAATATTCGGGGAGGTATCCTGCGGGAAATGCACCAACGGTACCTTGTGTCAGCCGAGCACGGGGACCTGTACGAATGGAACGGAAGGCTACGCGCAGATCGAAGCTGGCACCTTCCAGATGGGCTCACCGGCAAGCGAGAGCTGCCGTGATAGCGCTGAGGCGCAGCACCACGTTACCTTGACGAACGCCTTTGAGCTGCAACGCACAGAGGTCACCCAGGCGCAGTTCGAGGCGCTGATGGCCTATAATCCTTCGAATTTTGGCCAAAGCGCTGAGAGCGCTGATTGCACCGACTGCCCTGTAGAGACGGTGAGCTGGCATGAGGCCGCGGCCTATTGTAACGCGCTCTCGGCCCAGGCTGGCCTGAGCACCTGTTACCAATGTTCTGGCAGCAACGTGAGCGTGCTCTGTGACGTCAAGAGCGCCTTTGCTGGTGCTACTATCTACAACTGCCCGGGCTACCGTCTGCCCACGGAAGCCGAGTGGGAGTATGCCTACCGAGCTGGCACCATGACGCCCTACTACAATGGCACGAATGACAGCACCATGTGCAATGAGTGCTCAAGCATCGAAGCTAAGCTCGGCAGCATCGCGTGGTATTGCGCCAACACCGACACCGTACACTCCGTCGCCCAAAAGACGCCCAACGCGTGGGGGCTGCACGACATGGCCGGAAACGTCTGGGAGTGGTGCCACGATTGGTATGACACCACATCAACAGGACGCATGACAGACCCCGCTGGCGCTGCCACAGGCACCACCCGCGTGGTGCGCGGCGCCGGCTGGGCCAACGAGCCCCACTACCTGCGCGCCGCCCTGCGCGACTACGAGGAGCCTGCCAAAGGCTACACCGACCTCGGGTTTCGCTGCGCTCGGGGCAAGTGAGGGGGATGTGAGGATGTTTTTGAGGGTCTTCTATCCAAGGTTGCCGTCTACCTCTCGAGCCAAGCGTCGCAGCTGTCCCACCAGATACAAAGGCAAGGATAGGAGTGTGAAGGGGTGGTCTTTGCCTTGGGGGGTGCGGCTCGTGGTTTGAAGCAGTGAGGGGGAGGCGCTGTTGAACCGGACGCCGAAAGACAGGGCCTTTTCTTGGAGGAAGAGATGCAGGGATTTGAGCGTGCCTGTCTTTCCGGCTTTGACTTCCACGGGAAAGGGGGTGGCCCCTTCAGCGATGACGAAGTCCACCTCAGCGGCGGCGTTTCTCTTCTCCCGCACCCAAAAGTGCAACTCAGGCTCTTGGTAAAACTCTTGGGAGTAGAGCAGGTGTTGCCCCACGAGCTGCTCACAGAGCGCGCCTTGATTGACCCATGATGGATTGTTGGTCTGTTGTAGATCGAGCAGCGTCAGGCCAAGGGCGCGCATCATCAAGCCCAGGTCCAAAAAGAGCACCTTGAATTTGCGGTCGTTAACCTCAGCACCGAGGGGCAGACCGTTGCACGAGGTGTGCACGACCCGATGCGCGACGCGTGCCAGACAGAGCAAATGCAGAGCGCCTGAGAGGTCTTTCGCTCGCTCGTGCTGGTCGACGTGCGCATATTTGAACCTGGAGCAGCTCAACCGTGGCAGGGCCTTGTAGACTTTGATCAGCTTCGGGTGGTTCGTTCGCGGTCCATATTTGGTGAAGTCGTCCTGAAACGTCGAGAGGATCGATTGCTTGATGGTGTCACATTCACGGTGAGACCCTGTGTCGACAAACGCCTTCACAGCCTCGGGCATGCCGCCGGTGACCATGAACTCGCGCAACAATGCAAGGAGCTGGTTGTGCACCGGTCGTGGGATTGTGTCGTTTACAGAGAAGGTGCTCAAGAAGGCAACAAGGCGCCCGTGCCCTGCGGCCAGGAGAAACTCCTCAAACTGCATGGGGCCGAGGTGAAGGTACTCGATGCGCCCCACGGGCATGGGCGTGGAGGACTGCTCCAAGGCGATTTCTAGCAGGGAGCCTGCTGCAATGAGGTGCAGCTCTGGCAGCTCCTCATGGAAGTAACGCAGGCTGCTCATGACCGCTGGGGCTGACTGGATCTCATCCAAAAAGAGCAACGTCTTCCCCGGTTGGATGGGTACGTTGAGGTGCAGCTCGAGGAGAGTCACGATCTTCTGAGGACTCTTCGAAGCGAAGAGCTGGGCGAGCTCTGGATCGCGCTCGAAGTTGAGCACAACCAGGTTCTCAAAAGAGGCAGACCCAAAAAGTTGAACAAGGGTCGACTTTCCAACCTGTCTGGCTCCACGAATAACGAGCGGTTTCCGCAGGTTGCGAGTCTTCCAGTGCTTCAGGTAGGCGAGCGCCAAGCGTTCCATGAGGGTCACCCTGTATTAAAATACAAGGCTATTTTGACATGAACAGTGATATTATCCAAGGGTGTTTGCGCCCGCCTAGTGATGTTATCCAAGGCTGCTTCACGATTCCTACGTAATTCACTTGTCAGCGCACGGCGTAATTCACTTGTCAGAGCACGGCGTAATTCACTTGTCAGAGCACGACGTAATTCACTTGTCAGAGCACGACGTAATTCACTTGTCAGAGCACATCATCATAGACTCATAGGCACGGTTTCTCACAGTGGCTGCCATGCCCACGCCGCAGGAAAAACTAGGCCACTCCCTCAAAGCGCTCCAGCTCTTGCAACAAGACGGTCGGCGGGTCTTTCGCTCTAAAGAGCTCAAACGTCAACAGCGTTCCGGTGCGTCTTGATCT
>JAFCZD010000979.1 GCA_019314525.1 Deltaproteobacteria bacterium | reverse complement strand
CGAAGGGGATATCTGTAGCGCGACCTCGATGCATGAGGTGGTGGAGGGCATCGACTATGTGCTGCACCAGGCGGCGGTGCCTTCGGTGCCACGCTCTGTTCGCGATCCCATCACGACCAACCTGGTGAATGTGCACGGCACGTTGCAGGTCTTGGTGGCGGCGCGTGACGCCAAGGTCAAACGTGTGGTGCACGCCTCGTCTTCATCGGTCTATGGCAATACGCCCACCATGCCCAAGGTGGAGACCATGCGGCCGATCCCGCTCTCTCCCTATGCCTGTTCGAAGCTGGCAGGGGAGCAATATGGCTGCGCATTCTTTGGCACTTACGGGCTGGAGTACGTGGCCCTACGCTATTTTAATGTTTTCGGGCCACGGCAGGACCCTCAGTCCCAATACTCTGCGGCGATCCCCAAGTTCATCACGGCGTATATGCAGAAGACAGCGCCCACTGTTTTTGGCGATGGGTCGCAGTCACGCGATTTTTGTTTCATCGACAATGTAGTCGAGGCCAACCTGCTGGCCTGTAAGGCCGAGGGCGCCGCGGGCAAGGTCTTCAATATCGCCTGTGGTGAGCGCACTGAACTCTTGGAGGTCTTGCGCCTGCTAGAGGAGCGCTTTGGCAGGCACGTGGAGCCGCATTTCGAGCCCCATCGGGCAGGAGACGTGAAGCACTCCCTCGCCGATATCTCTCGTGCCAAGAATATCTTGGGTTACCAGCCGGTTGTTTACTTCAAAGAGGGGTTGGCACGCACCACGGCTTTTTTCGAAAGGACTGAGACACATTGACACGACTTCAGGCGCTGCTTGTTGGCCTGCTAGCTGGCTGCTCCGCTGGATCTTCGCCGGTGGCGGATGGTGGGACAACTGAAGGTCCCCTCGACAGCCTCCCCCTCGACACCAGCCCTCATGATGTGCTGCCACCTCTTGACGCTGCCAGGTGCATCAGCGCCTCCTGTGTCTACCCACCTCCACCTCGCTGCTTCGACGGCACGACGCGTGAGGTCTACGATGCGCGAGGCGTTTGCGTCGACGGGCGCTGTGAGTACGGCTCACGCCAGGAATCGTGTGCCACCCGTTGCTTGGCTGGCATTTGCCTCGTGGCGACTCATGTGCTCCACGTGGATGGGCGAAATGCTGGTAGCGAGGATGGCAGCGTCTTTCACCCCTTTCGCACGATCAACGCGGCCTTGGCTGCCGACGATGGAGAGGCGGCGATCTTTGTTGCGGCTGGCACCTACAGAGAACGAATCAAGGTCGTGGATAAGAGGGTCGAGCTCGCTGGTGGCTTCGCGGGTGGTAGTGCCACCGAATACACCGAAGGTACGGGGGGGGATTTTACGGACGTCGACCCCCATGTGCATATCACCGTGCTCAACGCTCCAAGTGGCCCGAGCCTCAGCCTCACCTCTGCGGGGGCGAGCTTGATCTATGGCCTGACCATCACCGGTGCAGGGAGGGGCATCCTCTGTCAAAGAGGGAGCCCCACAGTGGCCAGCTGCACGCTCGTTGATAACAACGCAGGTCAAGGAAACGGCGGCGGGCTCTTGGCTGAGGACGCTTGCGCTCTGCATCTGCGAGACAGCCTCATCGAGGGCAACCAGGCCAACCGCGGCGGTGGCGTCGCCGCCTATGAAGGCAGCGTGGAGGTTCGTGGTTGCGTTGTCCGCAATAACGAGGGCCACGACGATCACGGGGGTGGTCTTTATCTACAAGGCGTGGTGGATGTGCACGACAACTGGATCGAGGGCAATAGGGTGGGGCTCTCTCTTGGCTACGGTTGGGGAGGGGGCATGGTTGTGCTTGGCGACGGGACTTCCGCGCGCCTCAGTGGCAACGTCGTCACCGGAAATAGCGCTCCTTCGGCTGGGGGAGGCGTCTTCATTGACGATGGCACCGACGCCGAGGTTCAGAACGAACTCTACTTCAAGAACAGCTGTGGTGAGCTTGGCGGCGCTGGACTTTACGTCGACGGGCTCTCCAGCAGCATTCGCACGACGGCGACGTTGAAGAATATCACCATCGCCGATCATGGCTGCGCTGGTGAGCTGGGTGGTGGGCTGCTGGTGGAAAATGCCACG
>JAFCZD010000978.1 GCA_019314525.1 Deltaproteobacteria bacterium | reverse complement strand
CGCCAGCGCCTCCGTGCCGGGCGTGGGTGTGTCGATCAATCCCCCCACCTTGACGCTGGCTCCCGGCGAGCAGGGATTTTTCACCGTGACCTTCACCGTCACCCCCTCCGCTGCCCTCGACACCTGGGCCTTCGGTTCGTTGGTCTGGGCTGATGCCACCCACGTCGTGCGCAGCCCCATCGCCGTGCGCCCCACAGCCCTACAAGCCCCCGCAGCTCTCTCGGGCACCGGCACCGCCGGCTCCACCAACTACGAGATCACCTTCGGCTTCGCGGGTGACTTCACGGCGGCCCCCCATGGCCTCGCAGCAGCGCAGGTTCAAGCCGGTACTGTCGTCGACGATCCCGCCAACGATATCAATGTCGCTTTGGGCAGCGACGTCGGCATCACGGTACACGCCGTCACCATACCCGCAGGCTCGCTCTACGCGCGCTTCTCCCTCTTCGATAGCGAGACCGACGGTGTTGACGATCTTGACCTCTACGTCTTTGGTCCCACAGGCGCCTTCGTCGGCGGCAGCGGCTCTGGAACCTCGGCCGAGCAGGTGAATGCGTTCTTCCCCGCCGCCGGAACCTATTTCGTCATCGTTCACGGCTGGCAGACCGATGGTGCTGACGCCAACTACCTGCTCTCCTCCTGGGCTGTTCCCATGGCAGCAGCGGGCAATATGAACGTCAACGCCCCCACCACCGCCACCCTCGGCGGCACAGCCAACGTGCAACTCGACTGGAATGGCCTCGAGAGCGATACGCGCTACCTTGGCATGGTCAGTTACAGCACGAGCGGTTTCTTTGTAGATGCCACGGTGGTGGACGTCAGCACCAAGTAGCAACACTCTGGCCGCGGCGCCATCCGGCGTCGCGGCTTCTCGCCTCCATCCTGATTATTGGCACGACCTGCCACCATCCCGCTCCCAACCTTGACTCCACCCAAATCGGACCTACCTTGGCTTGGCAGCCAAGCAGATTCTGGAGGAGAGGATGCGGCTCGATCGCTTGACCACAAAATCGCGCGACGCGTTGGATGTCGCCGAATCTACTGCGCGACGCCTGGGAAACCAGGAGGTCACCAGTGTGCATTTGCTCAGCGCGCTCTTCAAGCAAGAGGAGGGGCTGACCAAACCCCTGCTCTCCCAGGCCGACGTGGACCAGGCCCGACTTGCGCGTGAGCTTCAAGGCGCTCTGGAGCGCCGCCCCAAGGTCTCGGGCGCGGACACCTACGTCGGCCATGAATTGAAGGGGTTGCTCGACGAGGCTTTCTCGCAGGCCGACAAACTCAAGGATGATTATATCTCCACCGAGCACCTGCTCTTGGCGATGCTCGAGCAACCACAGAGCGAAGGTGGGCAGCTGCTGAAAGCTCTTGGCGTGTCCCTCGAGAGCATGCGCCTCGCGCTGCGCAAGGTCCGAGGCAATCAACAGGTCACAGACCCCGACCCCGAAGGAAAATACCAAGCCCTCGAACGCTATTGCATTGATCTCACAGAGCAAGCCCGACGCGCCAAGCTGGACCCGGTAATTGGTCGGGACGTTGAGATCCGCCGCACGATCCAGGTGCTCTCCCGCCGCACGAAAAATAACCCGGTGTTGATCGGCGAACCCGGCGTGGGCAAGACCGCCATCGTCGAGGGCATCGCCATCCGCATGATCTCTGGAGATGTCCCCGAGAGCCTAGAGGACAAGCGCCTGCTCTCCTTGGACCTCGGCGCCCTCGTGGCGGGCGCCAAATACCGCGGCGAATTCGAAGATCGGCTCAAGGCGGTGCTCAAGGAGATTACCGCCGCCGAAGGGCGCATCGTGCTCTTCATCGACGAGCTGCACACGCTTGTGGGAGCAGGCGCGGGCGAAGGCGCGCAAGACGCGGCGAATATGCTCAAGCCGGCCCTGGCGCGCGGCGAGCTGCGCTGCGTGGGCGCCACCACCCTCGACGAATACCGCAAACACGTGGAGAAGGACAAAGCCCTCGAGCGGCGCTTCCAGCCTGTGCGCGTCGGCGAGCCCTCCAAAGACGACACCATCGCCATCCTGCGCGGCATCAAGGACAAATACGAAGCGCACCACGGCATCCGCATTCAAGACGC
>JAFCZD010000310.1 GCA_019314525.1 Deltaproteobacteria bacterium | reverse complement strand
CTCCTCCGCGCGGAGGACAGCGCTCTTCTGCCCAGGGGCAAGCGCGTCCCCGCCTTGACGCCGCTTGTGCATCAAGATGGGAGGCACGCCCAACACCTGCCCGCTGAGCCCAAGGGCGGCGGCGCGCAGCCAAACGCGCTGCAGCGCGCGCCCCACGTTTCCCCAGGCCTGCGGGTCTTGACGGGGCACGCTGAAGAGCACCACAGCCCCCGAGTTCTGAACCTGCTTCCGAGCCGCTCTCGCGACGAGGTCGCCGAAGCGAAGCAGCACGTCCGCAGCGCGGAAGACCCACCACCGCCGGGTCTGGTGCAGAAGCCACGCTTCATGCTTTTTGATCTCGAAGGTCTCAACCCAGAAGCCCGTTGGATCAACCTCTGCTTCCTCAGCGGTCCAGCGGATCTTCGCGTGGAACTCCTCATGACACTGACGATGCCGTAAGCGCACCTTCTCGGCCAGAGCCACCACCTTCGAAAGTGGCGTCAGCGCGTGCCCGCTGATGAAATCCACCTGCACATCGGCGATGTCCGCGACCTCCATGGCCAACGACCGCAACTCCGAGGTCTGGCATGAGCCCGTGGCATAGAGTTGCCGGTTGCTGCAGCGGTGGGGCAACGCTGCGCCGAGTGAACCACCTAGAGGGGTGGCAGCTAGCGCTTTGCCGCATGCGACGAAAGCCTGATGCGCACCAACCTCTTGGAGGTCAACCTCAGACGCGATGTGTAGATGTTCAGCTGCGAGGCGACAGCTCTCCGCGAATGCGCCCAAGGTGATGGCCGTCGCTGGCCCCTGGTCTAAAAATCCCGTCGGTTCTGCGTCGAGGCTGATCTGCAACCCTCCCGCCACATGATGCACGCGCCAAGGCTGACAGTTGTCGCCCGAGGGCGCCCAACGTGCGCGCTCGAGGAGCTCGAGGATCGGTAGGGGCGCGGTGACCACTCGCTGGCCACGAGGCCGCGCAAGTGCTGCAGCTGAATAGGTGCTCACGGGCAGTTCTCCTGGCAAGGCGTCTCATTCGGTCTGAAGTGGCCGTGGAAAGGAGGAACCGGCTCAGAAAATATTTTGCGGGAGAACGTACCCTGCTCTAGGGTCCTTGCTGGACAGCTCGCTGCATGGACAAGGCCCCTTGCTCTTTAATAGCCTGGAATTCGCGCTCTTTTTCCCCCTCGTCTTTGTCTTCAGCTGGGCTTTGGCCAAGGCACATGTGCTCCGTCTGGGCATGCTGCTCATGGCAAGCTACGCCTTCTACGCCTGCTCGACGCCGCTTTTTCTGCTGCTGCTCGTCGCCTCGTCCGCGACAGACTTTCTCGCTGGACACGCCATGGCCCGCGCCGAACGAAGCGGGCAGCAACACACCAAGAAGCTCTGGTTGATCTTCAGCCTGACGATCAACCTTGGCCTCCTTAGCGTGTTCAAATACACAAATTTCTTCTATGGGTCGGCCGTCCAGGTCTTGTCACTCTTTGGCTTCGACGCGACCTTCGAGCCCCTGGCCATCGCGCTCCCTGTGGGCATCAGTTTTTTCACCTTCCAGAGCATGAGCTACTCCATCGACCTCTACCGGGGCCGCATCGAGCTCGAGCGCAGCTGGTTGCGCTTCTTCCTCTTCGTGGGCTTCTTCCCCCAGCTCGTCGCGGGGCCCATCGTTCGGGCAGCAGATTTTCTTCCGCAACTGCACCGGCTCCCCGCGCTCTCCCGCCAGCAGGTGGGCCGAGCCTTGAACCTGATCAGCATTGGCCTCTTCAAGAAGATCATCATCGCGGATGCTTTGGGCATCAACCTGGTGGATCGCGTCTTCGATGCTCCCTCGCGCTACAGTTCCCTTGAGCTGCTCGTTGGCCTCTATGGCTATACGATGCAGGTCTATATGGACTTCTCCGCCTATTCCGATATTGCCCTCGGCTCGGCGTTGCTGCTGGGCTACCGGCTCCCCGACAACTTCGACCGCCCCTACCTCGCGACGAGCGTGACGGATTTCTGGCGACGCTGGCATTTAACCCTCGGCTCGTGGCTGCGCGACTACCTTTACTACCCCCTTGGCGGATCACGCAGCTCTGACCTACAAACCTACCGCAACCTCTTCATCACCTTCCTGCTCATCGGGCTCTGGCACGGCGCCGATTGGACTTTCGTCGTTTATGGGGCGCTGCACGCCAGCGCCATGTGCCTCAACCGTTTTCTGCGCGTCAATGTGCGAGGTCGAAAAGAGCACCCGCTCTCCCTTTGGGGCATCGCTTGGCGCATCTTCGCCACCCTACACTTTGTGGTGCTGGCCCGTATCTTCTTTCGCAGCCAAACCTTCCCTCAAGCCTGGGAAATTATCAGGGGCCTGGCGGCGGGCACGATGGGCTTTTCGCTCATGACGCTGCCTCTGTGGGCGCTGCTCCTGGGCAGCTATGCCATCCACTGGACACCGCGCAAGCTCGTAGACGGCTCCATGCGTGGTCTCGAAAGACTGCCAGCGCCGCTCCAAGGAGCGACCTTCGGCGCAGCCGTGTTATGGATCGCAAAGCGGGCCTCAGCCCGAGCGGTCCCCTTCATGTACTTTCGCTTCTAGGACATCATGACCACCTTTCGCACCATCCATACCCACGACGTGATCAACGCAGGATCCTCAGCGCAGTCCAAAGGCGGCCTCAAGCACGCCCTGACGGTCCTCACCACAGCGGCCCTCGTCTGCAGCCTCCCCTACCTGATCCCAAGCTTGCACCCCTATCAGCCCTGGACCTTGGCGGATCCACTGCCCTTCATTGGCTTCTTTCAGGCGACGAGCACGGGGCCCCAAGTGGCAGAGGCCAGCGGCGGTGTCTCCTCACACGCGGCGCTCAGCCACGCAGAGCGCACCCTGCTCAACTTCGTTCCGGAAAAGGCACAAGCGCCAAAGAGCACCCCTCCACACGACTTAGGGGCGACGCCCATCGTAATCCCCCCTGCCGAGATCGCCGATGTGAAGGTCAAGATCGAGGACCCAAGCCACGCCATGAGAGCCTTCTATCGCGCACTCTCACGCACGGGGCAGAGCGAAAAAGGCGCCATCACACGTATCTCGCACTGGGGCGACTCAGCCATCGCGCCAGACAAGATCACTGCCGTGGCACGCATTCTTTTACAGAAGCGCTTTGGTGACGCGGGCCATGGATTCATCCTCGCGGCACCTGCCACGCGCTGGTACCACTATGCAGGGATCAACCACAAATACGGCAACTGGAAATTGCGCCGCATCACCCATGGCGGCGCCAAGGATGGGCGCTACGGCTACGGTGGCGTGCGCGCCATCGGGAGTAGCAAGTCTTTCACCCGTCTCGCTATATCCCCAGGACGAACCATCGGAAATCGCGTCAGCCGGTATGAGATCTATTACCTCAAAGGCCCCCACCAAGGCTCGTTGTCCTTTCGCGTGGACGGCAAACGTAAACCAGGCATCTCTGCCAAGGCCCCCTCCTGGCGAGACGCGGTGCACACCATCCGCGTCCCCGACGGCAACCACCGCCTCTCGCTACAAGTGAGCGGCTCCGTCAGCGTCTACGGCGTCGTCCTCGAGCGCGATGTTCCTGGCGTCGTCTACGACAACTTGGGCCTCATCGGGCACAGCGCGAAGCGGCTGCTCAAGGCCCAAGAGACCCACTTCAGGTCACAGCTCGCCTTTCGCAAGCCTGACTTGATGGTCCTCTCTATGGGAGGCAATACCCTTGTGCGCAAATACTGGAAACCCGAGCGATATCGCGCCGTCTTCACGCAATCCGTGAAACGTTTCCGTGACGCACGAAAGAGCGCCTCCTGCCTCGTTCTTCCGCCCCTGGACCATGGAGAACGGGTCGGTGGCACCGTGCGCACGGTGCCAAGGCTGCTGGAGATGAAGACTATTCAGCGTGAGGTCGCACTGAAACAGGGCTGCGCCTTCTACGATATCTTCGCGGCCATGGGCGGCAAAGGAACCATGGGGCGCTGGGCCACCACCCGCCCCCGGCTCGTCCTGCACGACTATGCCCATGTCACCCGCCATGGCGCCCGCATCTTGGGCGCGCTGATCTACAAAGCGCTGCTCCACGGCTTCGCCACCCACCTCGCCAGCACCAACCAGCCCCCGTGATCTACTTGCGCGTAGCGCCCCACTTCTCCCCTCGGCTCGGTTAAAGGGGGAAAGATCTAAAACCGAACGATGATCAAGCCGGCGGCCCCCTCGGTTCTGGTGCCACCTTGCCCCGCACCACCGGCCTCGGCTTCCGGATTGCCCGCCTCGCTTCCCACACCCGGCTCGGCGTTGATAGTCCAGGTTGAAAAACTACCGCCACCACCACCACCGCCAGCACCCGAACTAACCGGACAAGCCCCATGCGCGCCGGCCGCACCGGCCGGCGCACCACCGCCGCCGCCACCACCACCGCCGTCACACCCCCCTGTCCCGCCGCTGCCGGCGGCCGCGAAGCCGCCCGACCCCCCCTGGACGCTGCAGGGGCTGATTACCCCCGACCCGCCGGCTGCAAGCTTCGTCGCGGAGCTGGCGAGCAGGCCCGGCGCTCCGCCGGCCGCATTGACCCCATTCATGCCCCCGGCACCGCCACCACCTCCCCCGGCGATGGCCACTGGTGCCCCGTCGAGGTCGACGAAAGAAGCCCCCCCGCCACCACCTCCTCCTGCGCAGGGCTCGCTGGCCACACCGGCCGCTCCGCCGCCACCGACGACGAGTCGCAGCAGAGCGGCGCGCCCGCTGGTGCGAGAAATCAAGGCGCGCAAATACGCCCCGCCGCCGCCGGGCACGTAGCCCCTCGATGCCGCACCTCCCGCGCCACCGCCTCCGCCCCAGAGAGCGAGGTCCATCGGACCACATGCGATGGGGACCTCAAGCTCATAGACACCCGCCAGCGAAAATCGGCGTTCGGCACACGGTCCGGCTGCGGGCTCTTCGGCGCCGCCATCACCCGCCCCCACGTCGTGTGGGGATAGCTCCCCGACCGCGTCCACCCACATCCAATCGGCGCCGTCAAGGGCGAAACCGCCCCGAGCACACGCGCCGAACAGGACGCAGAGAGCAGCGACCAACGCGGAAACCGCGCAGCCTCGAGCCTTGAGCTGTGACATTGCCTCAGCTTAACACGAGCATCAGCGCGCTGGCCAGGCATGGGGCCGGCCCAAAAATGCCGGCTAGTCGCCAGGGCGCGAAGACAGCCGCAGGGCTCGCGTTCCGGCCATCAACCAGCCCCCGTGATCTACTTGCGCAGCGCCATGAGCGCCGCGTGAAGGGCGTTGGCGTAGAGGGTGTAACCGCGCCATGTGAAGTGTACATGGTCCTTGCGTACGCGGGGAGGGTCTGCCCCCACAGCGGCGAAGACGCTGCTCGCCCCACCCATCGCCTCTTGCCAATCCCAATAGCCGCAGCCCCGTGCATGAGCCACCTGGCGCTGGGTGGCGATAATCCACCCCAGGTTTGCTGGCACCTGCCAGCCTTTCTCCTCATCCTTGCGTGCCTGATCGGCGGGGCCGATGAAGAGGCAATCGGCGTCAGGGGCAAGGCGCCGCATGCGCCCTAACACAGCGTGCAAAGCCTTCGCTAAAAGAGCCGGCGTGAGCTGCTCGTTGCTGATGCTATTGGACCCATAGGCGAGGACGATCAAATCAGGCGCCAAACGGGCGACCTGTGCTGCCATCACCTTGTTGTTCCACTCCAAGATCCTATCAGCCCGCCCACCGTTGATGCCCAGCGCATCCACGACCACGCCTGGCTTGCCGCTCTGAAGGTCGACGCCATAGAAGCGCACCTCCCCACCGCGTGCCTGCAGCGTCACGCGACTTGCCCCCACGGGTAGCTCAATGTGCGCGAAGCCTGGCTGCTTTCTGCGCGCCGCCGTGGAGACGCGCCCTAAGCGCTTGTCGCCGACCTCAATGTCGATCCTGCCGCCTTTGGGCTGCTTCAGATAGTAGAGGTCGAAGGCAGCCACAGGGCGACGCTTGCGTGGCTTGAACCAGGCCGAGGCGCACCATCGCGTGTGTACGCTGATGCCACCCAAGCCAAAGAGATCGTCGCGAGGCTCGCGGTGACGCCGAGTATAACGGGTCCAGATCCGCTCGGAGCGCCAGCGGCCCTGCTCGCCAAAACTCACCGACGAATGACGGTAAGAGCGCCACGGTCGGCCAGGGATGACGAAGCCTGGCCCACCGTCACCAAATTCAGCCTGGAAGCGACGACGCAGCTGCCCCGTGAAAGCCTCGCCCGCAATATGAGAAGCTCCCCAAACGGTGATGCGCACCCGCTTCCGTTTCTTCTGCTTCAATTCTTCCAGCCGGCGGAAGAAGCGCTGGAGGCTGTCAGGCTTTGGCAGGGTCAGCGCTGAGGCCACCCCTGAAGACGGCTCCACAGGCTGGGCTGCGGGTTGTGACGCAGCCGCGGGTCGAGACGCAGGCCTGGATGCGGGAACCTGGGTTCGAGGGTTCTCTCGTTGTGGTTGCTGCGCTGTGACCGACGGGGGGTGCTGTGGTGGAGGTGTAGGCTCCCGACAGCCCAGGAGGGTGAACAAAGCGAGGGCGCTGCTGGCCCATATCTGAGTGTGTACCTTCAACGTCATGCGTGGGTGCCCGATCACGATCCCATAGACCATGAACATGATCATAGCCGAAGGGACAGGCTCCCCTCAATCGAGTTTCAGTTGCTGTCCGTTGACACTCCTCCTCGTGCCGGCCAATACGATCCAAAGACGCCTTCTTGGCTCCCAAAGACGCCTTCTTGGCTCTGAAGACCCCACGCCCTATGATCCTGTCATGGGGCTGCGCCTGCTCATCTACGACCGCACCTGCCACGGACGCCCACTGCGACCAGGGCTCTCCTTCGCCTGGAAGACTGGCGGCTGGCTCTATCGCAGCCTAGGGCGAATCGACGCCATGCGCGGCGTCGAGAGTTGGGGCGAAGCGCTCAAGTGGCTTAGCACGCAGCAGAGTGAGGCCCCCATTGACGAGGTTCAGTATTGGGGCCACGGAAAATGGGGTTCTGCACGTGTGCGTGAGGAGGTGCTGGACATCCACGCCCTGCGACCAGGGCACCTGCTTCACCCCCATCTGTTGCAGCTGCGCAGCCGCCTGCACGCTGACTCCCTTTGGTGGTTTCGCACCTGCGAGACCTTCGGCGCCGACGCTGGCCACGCCTTCGCCCGCGGCTTCACCGATTTTCTAGGGTGTGCTATGGCGGGGCACACCCATATCATCGGCTATTACCAAAGCGGTCTGCATCGCCTCCGCCCAGGGCAGGCTCCGCACTGGCCCAGCGAGGAGGGCCTGGCTTGTGGCACACCGGCTGCCCCCGAAGAAGCGCTGTGGTCCAAGCGCTCGCTGCCACACACCATCAGCTGCCTTCAGGGTCGGATCCCTGAGGCGACCTGATCTCAGGTTGTTCCAACCTCGCTCTACTGATGACGGGACCGTTGAGCACTGGGTCACCGAAATCCGGTGGTTGGCATGAACTTCAGAGTCCATCCTGAGCAGAACACCCCGATATCTGAAGATAAAGGGCTGGCACGCTCCATGCTAGACATAGGGCGTCATCAGGAGGAAATTCATGTTGAGCTGTGGAGGCTTCCGAATCGTGCTCCCGATTCGAGCCCTGTGCGTCATGTTGGCCTGGCTCGTGTCCGCTGCCCCAGCGCTCGCCGAACAACATTCCCAGTACACCCGATGGCGTAAACAGCCCGTGACCTCCGTCATCAAGGGCTCCCTGGGTCGTCGTGCACCGCAGAGGCGCAGGCCCCACCACCAACTACGCAGAGCAAGGTTTCAGCGGCTCTTTCAGCTGCAGAAGGGCTCCCAAAACAAGCCTGGCCGTGGCGGCACAGGGCAGCGCAAGGCCAAGGCACGAGCCAAGGCTAAGGCCAAGGCACGGGCTAAGGCTAAGGCCAAGGCACGACGGGCAGAGGGACGCCCTCTGGACTTCCTCCATGGCGTCTTTCCCAAGGTCATGAAAGGCCCTTCTCCGTTGCCCAATGATTACATCATCGCGGGCAATAAATTCCAGGCAGCCATCTGGATAGACTTGAA
>JAFCZD010000977.1 GCA_019314525.1 Deltaproteobacteria bacterium | reverse complement strand
GATCAAGGTTCAATTGGGCAAGCTCGAACTCGGCATCTCATTGGAGTCCTTCTTTGCAGACTTCGTGCATGATCGCCCCCTAGAAGTCGTGCCTATCGAGCTTTCACACCTGCTTGCCTACCAGCAGTTGCCCTTGCTGCACCGTGACCCCTTTGATCGTTTGTTGGTCGCGCAAGCCCAGGCCCTCGGCGTACCCATCGTCACCAGTGATACATCCTTCGCTCGCTACGATGTGGAGACTGTCTGGAGCTGACCTCAGGGCGAAGCCCGCAGCAAGCAGCATTTCTTGTACTTCTTGCCGCTGCCGCAAGGACAACGCTCGTTCCTGCCGATTTTCAGCGCGCTGCGAGGGGCTTGGACTGAAGCTGGCAACACGTTAGACGACGCCTGATCAAACGCCGGACGAACTTTCAGCGCTTGTCGCGCTGAGTCCATCCTCTTGAAAAGACCCTCGCCGAACTCCTTCATGCGTTCTCGGCGCTCGTGGAGCCGTGAGACCCCTCGATGGCGATGAACAAAGCGCTTCCATAGGCCCGGAACGAGGCCCTGATCGTCGGTCCTATGCTCGAAGCTCACCTCACCCATCTCGAGGTCAATCGTGGCGGCACCTACGTCCTCGCTGTCACCAGCGGGGTCAATAAACGCGATGGTAACATCCCAACAATCACACTCTGGGCTTGGACAGTAGAGTTCGTCCGTCTCATAGACCCGCCCTCCATGGGCATAGCTATCGACGCGCAACTCCTCAAAGACCGCCCCGAAGGCCAACGCATTTCCCCTGTCCCAGTCACCAAGATCTGCATCGCGACGGAATTCGTCTGAGACGGCTGGCTGTCCCTTTAGCCGCCGCCACAAGCGGGAGAAGTCGTCGAGCAGCTCGCCGTCCAGTGCGTCGCGCAGGGGAGCCAAGAGCGCCTCGGCCTCTGGGTGTTGGGTGCGTTCAGGCTCCAAGAGCAGCTCGCCTGTCTCTAGGATAATCCGTGCAGATATTGAGGCTTCACGGTCAAGAGCGCTAAGTTGCTCGGATTCGAAACTCAGCTTCCCCTTGGCGAAGGCCACCGACTTCACTCTGAAGTCGATGGGAAAGAGCGTGAGCAGAATATCCCGACACGCGCAGGAGGGCGTCCGACAAGCCCCGGCCAGAGCCGCCAGCCCATAACCGCTCGGGCTCATAAACGTCAGCAGCCCGTCTTTGCTCAGCTTGGGGCGGCGTGGCATCGGTACCTTCAGTCGACTCATCTGCGCTCACCACCTTCCACTCGGTGAAGGAGCTATCACCCAGCTCAGCTGCATTTACAAGGTGCCGAAGGAATCGTCTAGGGACGCTCCGTCTCATGTGCCCAACGCCAAAGGGGGTGGACAGTGATTGTTCCCGAGCTCGTTTGAATGTGATCTTCTTCATGAAGGGTAACGATCGTGGCGGTATCAACGTTGAGTTCCTCCATCGCCTCCTCTAGGGCACGGACCTCTCGCTTGGTGGTAGCGGGCGCTTCCAGCGTCGCACATACCTGCACCAACTTTGGCGGTGCTTGCTGGCCAATGGCATCCACCACAAAGTCGACCTCAAAGCCCGAGGGGGTGCGATGGTAGGAAATCGCCTTATCCGCCAATCTTCCGTATTGCCGTCGTAGCTCGAGATAGACGGCGTTTTCCAAGAGAGCACCTGTGTTGGTCGCTCCAGCGGTGGTCATCGCCGCAGCGAGCCCAGGGTCCACAGCATAGACCTTACGTGGGTTAACGAGACGTTGCTTCTCGGAGCGGCTCCTGAGTGAAACCAGAAAGCAAAGATAGGCGTCCGTTAGGTGCTCTAGGTAGTTGAGCAGCGTCTGCTTTCCCACTTTTACGCCCTGGGAACGGAGAGCACCATGGAGCCTGTGGATAGAGAACTCGTTAGCATTCGCGGCAAAGAGGGCACGGACGAGATGCCGTAGCGCAGTGAGATTCGTCACGCCGTGCCGTTCTACCACGTCTTTGAGGACGACCAACTCCACGTAGTCCTGAAGGATTTGGATACGATCGAAGTCATAGACGCCTTGAACCTCGGGGAAGCCTCCGTGTGAGAGGTAGGTTTCCGTGCGCGCCA
>JAFCZD010000976.1 GCA_019314525.1 Deltaproteobacteria bacterium | reverse complement strand
TTTTCCCAGAGCGCCGTGTTCTCATTTCCGTTGGTGACGCGAATGCTGTAGAGCCCAGGCGAGAGACCAAGGGCGTCGTCAAGGGTGAAGCGCAGCTCGCCTTGACCGATCCAGCGTATCCTGCTCTCGCCCACATTCTGCGGATCATCGGGAAGAATGAGCGGATCCGCCGTGGAGACCTGTCCATTGATAGACTCCACCTGGCTCAGCTCGAGGGTCGGCAAGATCAGCTCAGGGGAGTCTTCGAGCACTTTTGTTGGCAGAGGTGAGAGCCCCTCGCCAAAGAGGGTCACCACCCGGGCTGCCTGCGCTGAACAGACGGCATTTGGATCGATGTTGGCTTTGTCTGCGCTTGGCGCTGGTGTCAGCCCCTCCTGCTCGTGGCCACAGGCCGCAAAGAGAAAGGTCCCCACGCTAAATAGAACCAGACGGTGTAACGACATCCGACCTCCTCATACCCAACAATGCTGTCAAGACAGTTAGCATTTGAATCCACAAGGGACTGAGAGGTCAACACTTTCCCTTCGTTGCGGTGTGCATAACCCATGAGCGTCACCCCCCGCCTAGCTGACAGCCCCCGCCGCCGCGTCCTCGACGAAGACGTCAGCGCAGACAACTCGGTCACGACCGCTGCCCTTAGCGCAGTAGAGGGCATCGTCGGCGCGCTTGCAAAAAGACGCAACGCTCTCTCCCTGACCGAACTCAGCCACCCCCGTGGAGATGGTGATGGGCACAGGCAACGCGGGATCTCGAGCCACCACGCGGCGCAGCCGCTCCGCGACATACACAGCCGCCTCGCGCTCGGTCTCGGGCAAGATGATAGCGAACTCCTCGCCGCCGAGGCGCCCCACGCAATCGGCGTTGCGCACCTCGCGCTCACAGATCGAGACAAAGGTCACCAGCACCTTATCGCCCACGTCGTGACCGTGGGCGTCGTTGACGCGCTTAAAGAAGTCGAGGTCGATCATCAACAAAGAGAGCGGCCGCTGATGGCGCTGCGCGCGCCGCACCTCACCCTCAAGCGCCGTGAAGAGCTCACGACGGTTGGCCGCACCCGTGAGGGGGTCGGTGGTGGCCAAACGCCTCAGCTCGGCCTCGAGCTCTTTGCGCTGCGTGATGTCCTGGCCCACAGCGAGCAAGCGAGCACTTCCACCAAATAGCCCCGCCGGTCGAGCACTGGACGATTGGACCACGCGACCCAAACCTTGCGGCCATCGACGTGCCGATGGGCCATCTCCGAGGGCAGGCATAGATCTGGGTTGGCCCGCACCTCCGCCATGCGCTGCTCTGAAGACGCAGCACCTTGTTCGCCCGCCTCCTCGTCTTGCATGATCGTCGTTGTGACATCACGGCCGAGCAGCTCGTCAGCACCGAAGCCGAAAAAATGAGCGCCATAGTCATTGATGAAGTGGATGATGCCCCTGGCATCGTAGCGGCGCCATAGTCATTGATGAAGTGGATGATGCCCCTGGCATCGTAGCGCACGATGATCGACTTGGCGCCGTCCACCAGCTCACGGTAGTTGCGCTCCGAGGCGGTGAGCCGCTCCAACATCGACAGCTGCGAAAGAGCGTTCGCGAGGAGTTGCCGCACAGGAGCGAGGTCACCACGAACATCTTCGACGTTGCACGCAGCCAGCCTCTCCGCGCAGAGCACCAGCGTCGCTACGCGCTGCTGTGAGCGCATCAGGTGCATCACCAGCACAGGGTCAGCAGCCGACCCCAAGAGCCCCTCCGCGGGCGCTCGCCCAATGCGCTGGCGCAGCTTCGTTCTGTCTATTTGCTTTGTCCCGCTGAAGACTCGCGTCTCAGGCCAGAGGCGCTGCGGCTCGGTGAGGATCACCACATCATCAACACCAACATGTCGAGCGATGATGCCGAGGGCCTGCTCCACGGCCCCACGGGTCGACCCCTCGAAGCTCAACACCTCGATCACAGCGCGTATGAGTGATGCCCCGCCCATGGCGCGCGCAGTGTCTCATAGTGCTTTGGACCAGGTCAACGTCGGCTCTGCGTCATTGCATGCATGCGCAAATCTTCAGACAATCCGTTGGTTCCTTGGTAAAATAGATGCAATGCGCTCATCTGACTGTTTTCATCGCCACGAGCTCTGGCTAGCGCTCTCCATCACCATGGTTCTGATGGGAGGATGCGTCCGCTTTGGCTTTGGGGAGGATGACCTCACTCCCACTGAGACGGCAGACTCTCGAGTAGCAGACTCTCGAGTAGCAGACTCTCGAGTAGTAGACTCAGGACCCGTCTCAGACCTGAATGTCGACGGGCCCCAGATTCTGCCTGACCAAACCCTCGACGGGCCCCAGGCTCCGCCCGACCAAACCATTGACGCACCCCAGGCTTTGCCCGACCAAACCATTGACGCACCCCAGGCTTTGCCCGACCAAACCATTGACGCACCCCAGGCTTTGCCTGACCAAACCATTGACGCACCCCAGGCTTTGCCTGACCAAACCATTGACGCACCCCAGGCTTTGCCTGACCAAACCATTGACGCACCCCAGCCTGCTGTTGAGCCTCTTCACACTTGGTCACAACGCTTTGGCACGATCGGCCTGAACAAAGGCTATGCCATCGTGGTGGACGCCAGTGACAACATCACCATCACCGGGCGCTTCTACGGCACAGTGAACTTTGGCGGCAAAGACCTGAGTGCGACCAGCGACGACCTCTTCTTGGTAAGCTACACCTCGACGGGCGCCCACCGCTGGTCCAAGAGTTTCAACGCTTATGGTGCGTCCCTCACCGTGGACACCCTGGGAAATGTCACTCTAGTTGGGAGCTTCCTCTCGGGGACAGGTGGTGTGAGTTTTGGCGGTGAAGCCTTCTATTCATCCTTCAGTGATGCCTACGTCGCGAGCTTCGACTCAAGAGGGAAATATCGTTGGTCAAGACAATTGGGCGGCGCCAGAAATGACCGAAGCCAAGGTGTCGCGGCGGATGTAAACGGCAACGTGACCGTCACCGGCGACTTCTACGATACTGTTGACTTCGGCGGCGGCGACCTGAGCACCTCTGGAATATACGGAGACGTTTTCGTGGCAAGCTACGACTCGAGCGGCGCCCACCGCTGGTCCAAGCGCTTTGGCGCGGATGGCAGCACCCTTGGTGTTGGCGTGGCGGTGGATGGTGACAGTAACGTCAACATCATTGGGACTTTTGACTCCAACGTTAACTTCGGCGGTAGCACGCTGAACAGCGCGGGGCTCACGGATGTCTTCGTAGCAAGCTACAGCAGCACGGGTGCTCACCGCTGGTCCAAGAGTTTCGGCTCCAGCGCAAGGGAGTACGGCAGGGCCATCGCTGTGGATGCCTCTGGCAACGTCACCACCTCTGGCTCTTTCAGCGACACGGTGAGCTTTGGAGGAAGCGCGCTGACATCAGCAGGCGGCTATGACATCTTTCTCGCCAGCTACAATGTCGATGGTGCTCACCGTTGGTCCAAGAGCTTTGGCGGGACATTGGTTGACAGCGGCAAGGGGTTGGCAACCAACGCAAGCGGCGACGTG
>JAFCZD010000052.1 GCA_019314525.1 Deltaproteobacteria bacterium | reverse complement strand
ACATTATTCGAAGTCGACAAGTTTGGAGGATTTGCGGATAGCCCGGAAGGACGCTCCAGGAAAGTGCGACAACGCCTTTAGGGGCTATGCCCGAGATACCCGTCGTCTTGCAACTTCTCGTGCTCTACCGTGATCACGCTCTTCCCTTGCACGCCCTCTGAATAAGCCGTGATCGTCGCCTTGCCTTCTTTCAGCGTCTTGATCATGCCGTCATCATCGATCTTCACAACCTCAGGCGCACTGCTCGTCCAGCGAACTTTCTTCACGCCAATCATAGGCTGGCCAACATCGTTATGAAGCGTAGCTTTCAGGTTGCGAGAGACGCCCTGGTTCATCACCACATCACTAGGATCGATGGCGATACGCTTCGGGATCTGCACCCGAACATCAACCTTCTTCTCGATCTTTCCGGCCTTGAGCAGCACAGCACCGTTGCCCGATTTCACAGGCAGAATGATGCCGTTGCCATCGATCATACAAACGGTGGGGGTCAAGGGCGTAAAGTGCACCTTCTCCCCGACCAGGACCTCCCCGGAGCCGTCCTTGACCTTCACTTGAAGCTTGAGTTCCTTGCCGAGCCTCTTGATGAGGGGCGTCTTGGGCGTGACTTCAATGCTTGCTGGAGAGCTACATCCGAGCACGCCAAGGCACACCCAAACAACGTGCAGATTTTGCCTCTTGATGTTCATGCGTGCCTTGCGATCTTGTGCGCTCAGCTACCTTCAGCCGTCTCAGAGGCGGCCTTCCGCACAGCAAAGAGGATATTCCCGTATCCAGCGATACCTGCAGAGTACATCACCTTCTTGACGATTTTGAAGTCGATGTTCTGGTCACACTGGATGATCAACTTACCAGCCCAAGGTTTGTCTGGATTAGTCACCTTCCACGAGAGCTTCATTTTCTCTAGCTCTTCAGTGAGACGCGCGATCTTCCAATCAGGTCCAGTGTCCTCTAGCAACTCTTGAGCTGTGGAAACCTCTTGGTTCTCCAGCGTGACGATGCCCCCTGATGCTTCACCAGCAACATAGGTAATAGACACGATCGGCACTCGCTCGAGCTTCTGAACTTGAGTGGCCTCAGGAAGCTTCAGGTTTTTCGTAGCCCTGACAATGTCGCCTGATGCGTTGAAGCTCAGCAGCAAGAAGATGACAAGCACGATGAACATGTCGATGAGTGGCGTGAGCTGCAAGTTGGCAAAAACGCCCTTCTTGTGGCTCCCACCACCGCCCGCCTTCAGCAACCCCGTGTGGCTCATAAGGTGGGCATGGGGTGCATTCACAGGCTTCACCGTGAAGACTGGCTCCTGCGCCTCCTGGTTTTGATAGGCGCGTTTCCACCAGCGATAGGCTCGCAACGAATGGTAGTTCACCTCATCCAGGAGCCACTGTGTGCGACCGTTGAGCACAGAAAAAGCGAAGAGCGCAGCGATACCTGTGAGCAACCCGAAGGCCGTACAGTTCATCGCCTCGGAGATACCAGCCGCCAGCAATGTGGCGTTATCCCCCGTCTCGTCCTTACCCACAGCGCTGAAGGAGTGGATCAGCCCAATGATGGTGCCAAAGAGACCCATGAGCGTGGCCACGTTCCCCATGAGCGCAAGGTAACCTGTGCGCTTTTCCAGAGCAGGGATCTCAGCGTAGGCCACTTGATCCATGGCCGCCTGTACCTCGTGCTCCCCTCGGCCCGACTCGGCCAGCCCCGCCGCGAGGATCCTTGGTAGCGGTTTGTCATATTGCCGACAGAGCTGCTCTGCGCCGACGATATCGCCCCCATCAAGCCGCGCCTTGAGCTGAATCATGAAGCCGCGGATATCCATATTCACCGCGAGCATCTTCGCCACGCGATCCACGATCAACCACACACTCACCAAGAGCGCAAAGAGGATCAACTGCATCCCCCAGCCACCTTCGTGGAAAGACTCCTGAATACCCTTCGGGAAGATCCCTGCATAGAAGGGGAACGCCGCAGCGAGCACGATGGAGAGCAGGACAGGGATAGCTGCCAAGAATCCAGACATAAGCCCTCTCCTACATCGCCGCCGACGCGTCAGTGACGCGTATGGCTGTGAAATGCTGGGCCAAGGCTGTGTCCATCGCCTTCACGATATGCTTGAAGACAATTCCATCCTCGACGGCAACAGTCAAATCGTTCTTATTCGGGAGCTGGACTTTGATGTCGCGGAGTTCTCTGCCGAGCCTTGCGACGTCGTAGTGCTCACCCTCTTTATTGATCACGAGACGTGTACTGCCGGCGGTGATGGTGTATCCATCCTCGCCAACAAGAACGGTGATCTTCACCTTCATCTCTTGTGGCTTGTCTTCCTTCTTCGACGCCGTCCCCTTGCCCTTCTGGTTGACCTCGATGCGCGCCATTTGCGTCCACACAGCGGTGATCAGCAGAAAGCAGATGCAGCAGACGAGCAGATCGATGAAGGGCACGAGGTTCAGCTCGGCATCCAGCGACTTTTTGCCACCTTTTCCGCCACTATCGATTGAAACGCTCATGCTTATTCCTCTGGCCCTGAGGCCTTGCGCGAGTTCTACGCCTACGGTGTAGCCCGAGTTGTCCGCCTACGGTGCAGCCCGAGTCCTAAACCTGCGGCGCAGCCTGACGGGAACCGCTGATCAGGTTCATCACCTGTGCTGTGACCTCGTTAATGTCATCAAGCAGCGCTTGCGTCTTGCCGTTGAGCACGGAGAACGCGAGCAAGGAGATGATACCAACCAACAACCCGAAAGCCGTGCAGTTCATCGCCTCGGAGATACCTTTGGCCAACATCGTCGCCTTCTGGGAGGGGTCAACACCCGCCACCGCGCCGAAGGAGTGGATCAGACCGACGATGGTCCCTAACAAGCCTGCCAATGTGGCCACGTTCCCGATCATCGCCAGGTAACCTGTGCGGCGCTCGATAAGGGGCATCTCTCGTAGGGCCATCTCATCCATTGCGCCTTGAACCTCTACGTCAGACTTGTTGACCTTCATCAGGCCCGCCTGGACGATACGGGTCATGGGCTTCGAGGTACCGCTACAAACCTTGATGGCCTGGGCCACATTTCCCTGCGCAATCAACTTCTGCATGAGCCCCATGAACTGGTGCTTGTCGATCGTGGCGCGGAAAAGATAGACCACGCGGTCGATGGTAATGCCCACCGAAAAAATCGATAGCAAGAGGATGGGCCACATCCCCCAGCCACCCTCGGTGAAGGCCTCATTGATCGTGTGAATGAATCCCATCTCAGGAACCTCCTGTGGCCGGGTATCCCCAGCTTGACATCGTCGGTGCCGTGCTAGCTTCTAGCCCTTTAAAAAATCGAGCTTCATCGCCGAGCGATGCCCGACGGCCAAATTTACGAGTTGGACAGCGCCATCGGATGCATTATCGAGCATCCGTTGGGTTCGACCATTGAGGAACGAAAAGGCCAAGAGGGCCAAAATACCTACAAGCAAGCCAAACGCGGTACAGTGCATTGCCTCACTAATACCGCGAGCCAAGATCGTCGCCTTGTTGCCCTTGATACACTGCACCAGCGCGACGGGTTTTCCCAGGAAGGGCTGGCAGGCGGGTACCAGATAGACATAGTGCTCGGCCCGCTTCTGTGTTGCAGGGTCCTTCTCTTTGTCCAACGAGACACCCGCAAACGAAGTAATCAGCCCAACGATGGTACCCAGGAGCCCCAGCAGCGTCGCAATATTCCCGATCATGGCCAAATAGCCTGTACGTTGCTCGAGGCGTGGCAATTCGTAGAGAGCGGCCTCATCAACCGCCTCTTGCACTTCGTGATCCGGGCGATGCATATTCAAGAGCCCAGCGCCAACGATCTTCGCCAGAGGATCGCCATCGTTCTGACATGCCTGGGCAGCACCTTGAACGTCACCCTGCATCAGGTGACGTTGAATGCGGGCCATGAACTGACGCTGATCAAGGCGGCTCGACAAATAGAGGTAGCGTACCCGGTCGATGGTGATCAGCACGAAGATCATGCCGACCAACAAGATTGGCCACATTCCCCAGCCACCCTCGCGAAAGAAGGCCGAGGTTTTGTAAAGAAGGACTGTCAGGCCAGCCCAGACGACCATGAAGATGACAAAGAGCCCGGCTTTGAGGCCAGAACTCATGGGCTTTGAAGTTTCGTCCATCATTCCCTCTACGCCGAGTCAGGTACCCTCGGCTGATCGTTATCTCTGGGAGTCGGCGCGGACTATATCAGTGTCGGTATCCCTGAGCAAGCATGTCTGTTGCACTCATGCGTAGACCCTAGAGCAATATACGTACCGCCCAAGATTATTGAAAATTTCTAAGCCTGAATCTTCTGCACCGTGACACTTTGCCCCACGATGTGTCGGCATGCCCCAACATTGGTTTGCTCCTTCTTGCAGCAACGAGATCCCCCTCGCAGACAAACGTTTAAGCGAGAGCCAAAGCCATCCGCGGGTTTGCTTTACTTGGTCTGTGCGAGTGTGGTACACAAGGCCTCGGTCTACCACGTAGAAGATGTATTTTGCCGGCCCTTGCTGTTGCGGCAACTACGGGTGGTTTCCCCTGGACGGGGCGGGTAACTTAGAGTGATAGTAGCGTCAGCGTTCATCATGATTCTATGGGAACGCTGTTAATTTTGGACGGATTTAGCTGTAAGAGAACACGTCGCCCACAAGGCACGGTCGACCTTAGCGGAGGCTCCAGAGAATGGTAGGACTTGCCCATTTCGCCAAGACCGGCGGCTTCTTCATGTGGCTCAACACCATCGTGCTCATCACGGTGCTAGCGGTGGCTATTGAGCGTTTCATCTTTTTGCTCTTTAAAGGGCAAATCAACGCCAAAGGGCTTTTGGAGCAGCTTCGCAAGCTGATTCAAGCCAACAACGTTGACCGGGCGATTCGCCTGTGCGGATCCACCAGCGCTCCTTTGCTGCGTGTGGCAAAGGCAGGCCTTGTGCAGGTTCATCGTGGGGAAGACGCCATCTCGACCTCCCTTGAGGAGGCCCTCGTAGAGACGACGCCAGAGGTCAAAAAGCGCATCCCATCCCTCTGGTCGTTGGCGAACATCGCTACTCTCGTGGGATTGCTGGGTACAGTGCTTGGCTTGATTCAAGCTTTTGGTGCCTTGCGGGGTCTCGACCCGGCGAAAGCATCGGCTCAGCTAGCAGCTGGTATTTCCCACGCTCTTCACCACACTGCCATGGGTTTGGGTATCGCTGTTACAGCGATCATCTTTCACCTCATCCTCAGCGGCATGTCGAAGAAGGTCGTCTCCGACATGGAGCTCTTCTCCATGAAGCTCGAGAACTTCCTCGTGGTCCACGCGCGCACTGGTGAGGCTGGAGCAAAGCAGTGAATAAACGGGCTGCCTTCGCAAAGGTTCGGGCGAAGATTCGGCGTGAGGCAGCCGAGGTGGAGGAATCCGAGCATGAGGGCGGTGAGATCAACCTGATCCCCTACCTCGATATCGTGACCAACACGGTGATCTTCATGCTCGCTACCACAGCGAGCGCCGTGGTCCTGGCCAATATCAGCGTCTCCGCACCCCGCTACACCGACCCGACTACCGCCGCTATCCAAGCCGACCCCAATCAGGAGCCCAAAGAACGGCTCAACCTCACCATCGCGATCTCCAACAAAGGCTTCATCGTGGCTGGTGCTGGTGGTGTGATGAAGGCTCCCGATGGCTCGCTGCCCACCATTCCTTGTGCACAAGCGCTCAAGGCAGGTCGGTGTCCTGCATTCATCACCAAACGACATAATGCCAAGCTTGGTATCGACGAAAAAGTGTGGGTGGATCACTACGATCGCAAAGCGCTCATCACCCTCCTCACCAAGGTCAAGAAGCGCTTCCCCAACGAGCGCCAGGTCATCCTCTCAGCCGACCGGAATATTCCCTACCAGGTGGTGGTGCATTCCATGGACACCATTCGTGGCAAGCGTACCGCCAAATGTACGGGTGATGATGGCTGCCTCTTTGATCAAGTCGTCCTCAGCGCGGGAGTGCAGTGATGCCTAGCGCACGGATGCAAGCACAGAAGCGCTACCGCAATCTGCAGAAGCGGCTCCCTGAAGTCGAATCTATTTCTCATCTAAACATCACTCCCATGATGGATATGATGACAATCCTGCTGCTCTTCTTTCTGCAGAACTTCTCTATCGCGGGCAATGTTCAGCCGAGCGAAGAGATGATGCCGCCCAAGTCGAGTTCCCGTGCAAACCACTCGGCAGCTGTTGAGGTGACCATCACTAAAAAGGCGATCTTGGTGGCGAGCAAGGCAATCGCACCTGTGAAGAATGGCGAAGTGGATTCCGCTGCCAAGCGCGACGGCCAAAGTGGGTTTCTCATCAATCCCCTACTCGATACACTGCAAAAACACGCGACGCGTCTCAAACGTCTCGAGAAACGTAAGCTTGGCAAGTTTGACGGGGAGCTCGTACTCATCGCCGACCACACGACTCCCTACCGGCTAATCAGCGAGGTGCTCTACACCGCTGGACAGGCCGAGTTTGGGAAGTATCGACTCCTCGTCCTCCAAGGCTCTTAATCGGGTGTGAGGCGACCATCTGGCTTTGTTGCTCGTCGCTTGCCTACTACAGGTAGGCAGCCCTCCTCCCGCCTTGCCAGCTGACCGCCTCACACCCGATTCCTCCCGCCGAACCATCTGGCTTTGTTGCTCGTCGCTTGCCAGCTGACCGCCTCACACCCGATTCCTCCGTCGATTCCTCTCGTCGCCGGCCCTTGCGAGCGGCGCACCTTGACCCATCACAACTTATTTCCAACAGATACCCTGAAGAAGGCTAAGATCGCTTCGTGGCCGCCAAACAACTCTCTCGCTTCGACCTCCTCTGCCTAGGCGTTAACGCCATTATAGGATCGGGGATCTATTTGCTGCCCGGAGTGCTCGCCGGGCTGCTGGGCCCGGCGTCCCTGCTGGCCTTTGCGATTTGCGGGGTCATAAGCCTGCTCATCGCCCTTTGCTTCGCAGAACTCGCGGGGCGATTCGACCGATCAGGCGGGCCCTACCTCTATGCTCGCAAGGCCTTTGGCCCATCCTGGGGCTATGTGGTGGGCTGGACCTGCTGGAGCGCGGCGGTGATCAGCTGGGCGGCGGTCACGCGCGGTATGGTGAGCCACCTCGGACACCTCGTGCCACTCTTCAAAAGCCCCATGGTCGCCCAGGCCGTGGCTTTGAGCACCATCGCTGGGCTGGCGGCCATCAACTACCGTGGTGTCAAGCCTGGCGCGCTAACAACGGATGGTCTGACCATCGCGAAGCTCTTGCCCCTCGCAGCCCTGCTCTTGGCGGGTCTAGCGCGCCTTGACCCTTCTCGGCTCACACCGTTCACACCTCACGGAGTCAGCAGCCTGCCCAAAGCAACTTTCATCGCGTTTTTCGCCTACCAAGGCTTCGAAGTCGTCCCTGTTCCAGCTGGGGAATCCGCCAACGCACGGAGGGACGCGCCCTTCGCCGTGATCACCTCCATCCTGGTAGCTACGCTGCTCTACCTCGCGCTTCAAGCGGCGGCCATTGGAACCACACCCGATCTCGCGGGGGCCCAAGACCCGCTGGCCCGCATGGCAGCCGTGCTCTTTGGTTCAGTGGGCGGGAACCTGGTGGCTATCGCTGCCACAATCTCCATGCTAGGTTTTTCGGCAGGCGTCGCCCTCGCGGGGCCTCGCTACCTCCAGCCTCTGGCCGACGACGGCTTCCTACCCAGCACACTGACCAAGCTGCACCCACGCTTCAAGACCCCCCATGTGGCGATCATCGTCACAGCCGCTGCGAGCGCCTTGTTGGCTCTGCTGCTCGATTTTTCGCGTCTGGTGAACCTCTCAGTGCTCTTTGTGGCCATGCAATACCTCTCTGCTACGCTTGCGCTGCCCGTCCTCAGAAAGCGGCAAGGGCCGGCGCAGGGCTTCCGCGTACCAGGCGCAGCAGCCGTCGCTCCCCTGGCTACCGTGGCAGTGCTCGTTGTGTTGTGGGCAGGAGTCAGCGCCGAAGGCAGCCTACGGATGGCTGCTACCTTCGCGGGGCTGATCCTTGTGGGGCTTGTTCTGTGGTGGGGATCACGTCGACTTGCTGGCTAATCGCGACGCTCCCGGGAGCTGGGCCTGAAGCGTGGCTTAGGTCGATGACCTAGCTCTTGCCCAAGACGTTGGCCAAGGCGATCTTGTCGGCGCTGGCGAGGTCTGCACCGTGGAATTTAGTCTTGCGCTTTGAGTCCTTCTTAACGAGCATTCGCAAGGTCTTTATCAGCTCTACATCGGTCTTCTTGCCAATACGAATCGCGGTCTGTAGCAAAAAGAGCCGAATAATCGGTTCACGGATCGGCAGGGCCTTCACTACATCTGCGAGGGCCTCTCGTCCGTTGGGAAGAATGCCGATCATAACGGCCGCCTTTTCGCGCATGGCCAAGGATAGCTTCTTGTTCTGGAGCTTCTTCCCATAGCATTTCGCATCGTCCTTGCACTCCAGGCCCACCTTCACGCGGTCGAAGGCCTCTTTGAACGTGGCGTAGTTCTGCTTGTACTTCTGCAGCTCCTTCTCAGCGAGCATGCCCTCGAAGACCTTCACACCCTCAGCTGCCTCTGCCCCAACGATACGGCCATAGGCCATGGCACCAGCCTCACGGAGGTTGTAGTAGCCCCCCTCGATGAACCCCTTCTCTGCGACGGTGAGCAAAGCAGGAATGGAGCTTTTGTCTCCCATCACCGTCAGCGCGCTGCAGACTTGCGCACGCAACTTATAGTTGGCCCTCTTGTTCAAGAGCAATCTATTCAAGACAGACACGCTCTTCTTGCCACCAATCTTACCCAGAGCCTCAATGACGCCCGCGATCTTCGTCTCTTTGAGGTTCGCCTTGGAGAGCAGCTGCAAGAGACGAGGAGCGGCAGCCTTCGCATGCATGTCGCCGAGCACGATAGCCACCTTGTTGAGGATCACCCCTTTGATGAACTTCAGCTCCTTGGCCATCAAGTTGAGACGTGCGTCCTTGCCGTCCATGGCTGCCAACAAGGCAGGCACAGCTTTGATGCCAATCTTCACGAGCGCCACACGGGCCATAGGAAATGACACACCCTGGATCGTGCTCGCCATGAAGAGGCCACGCACCAAGACAGGGATCGCCTCTGGGTCGCCCAAATCACCAAGCGCCACCATGGCCTTCTTGTTGAGAAAGAAGTCCTGCTTTTCAGGGCGTCCATCGGCGACGGCGATCAAGGCAGGGACCGCCTTCTTGTCGCCGAGCACGCGCAGCGCTTCGATGGCAGCCACCTTGGCCTTATTCGCCCGAGACTTGATGGGAAGAGACTTCTTGAGCACCTTGATCAACTCGGGCACGGCCTCCACTGCGTTCATCTTGGCAAGCGCCATGGCCGCCACCGACGCGTTGTGATAGTCGTGCTCGCGAAAGTCCAGAGCTTCGATGAGGGTTGGGACCGCGGATTTATCGTGGAAAGAGATGATCGCCTTCAGAGTTTCGGGATCGGGATCCGCGGCAAAGAGCTTACAGAGGGGCTTCACCGCCACCTTGTCCTGCATCTTCTTCAGCTGCCTGACGGCCTCCTTACCCTCTTTGGGGCTATTGAGCTTCTTGATCCAGGTTTGAGGGTCCTTGGGGTCGTTGCAGGCCGCGAACAACAGGACACAACTCGAAAAAACAACCAAGCCGCGTACGAGTGCCATCTATTCCTCCCATTTGAGGCGTCGGCAGACCTTGCAGCCCGCGTGCACCTATCACTAAGCTGACCTTTCCTACCCACAACCCACGCGAGGTGTGGGGGAAAAATCCCGGCACGCCGACGTTATTCACTCTGTGGTGGTAATGTCAACGCTTGTGGGTACACAGGCGGCGTTAGGGGGGGATTAGTTGGATCGTGAACCCTTGGGTGCGAAAGCTGGACGTGATGTCGCTCTATGCTCTGCCTTCTTCGCAGCCCGCATGATCATGTCCACCGCGCTCTTTTCGACCTTGCGCACGACTTCGTCGAAAACCTTCGCAGCCAGGTGTGGGTAGCGCCGCGTGTCGATATTCCGCTCGACATAAATATCAGCAACTTGTGAGAAGATCGAGAGACGGGCCCTCACCCGTGGTGGACAATGTGTGAGGTCGCAGGCCTCCAAAGCACTTTGCATGACCCGTCGACCATCGGCGTTCTTGCCCACCTCCAAATAAGCCATGGCCAAGCGCATCTTGAAATAGGCATCGCGCGAACCATTTTGCTCTGCGTCGCGTAGCGCATCATAAGAGAGCGGTAGCTCACCGGCCCTGGCGTAGAGCCGCGACAATTCGATCACCACGTCGCTCCGGCGTGGGGCCAGCGCGAGGCTGCGCTCGAGGTCCTTGATGCGTTGTGTGCTCGTGGCGTCGGTAATCACCAGGGGTTGAATCCTGTCGATCCCCAGCTGGGTGATGAGCAGATGGAGCACAAAAGCCATGACAAGGAGGACATTGGGCAGCCAAATGGTCCCCTCGAGGCCAAGGTCAAGCCTGGGCGTTGCGTAGCGTGTCGTCACAGTATTCATCGTACGCTGAGTTGGGGCCTTTTCAAGCCCACACGAAAATCAGAAGAGCTGGCTCTGTTTGTTCCGAGTGGGTGGTATCTTTCCCAGGTGTTCGAAGCCACGCCGTGTTGCCATGCGTCCCCGAGGAGACCGCTGCAGCAACGCCTGGGTGATCAAGTAGGGCTCGATCTCGTTTTCTATGGTGTCTCTGCTCTCGTGAAGGGTCGCTGCGAGGGTCTCTACCCCCACTGGGCCTCCGTCATAGTGCTCAATAATCGTGGTCAAGAGCAAGCGGTCCATAGGATCGAGCCCCAACCCGTCGATCTCCAACGCGTCAAGAGCTAGGCGTGTCACCTCCAGGGTGATAGTACCGTCTCCCTGCACCTCGGCGAAATCCCGGACTCGCCGCAGCAGACGATTGGCGATACGTGGCGTGCCGCGGCTGCGTTGTCCGATCTCGAGGGCCGCCTGGGGCTGAACCTCCAGATCCATAATCCTCGCCGATCGGTTGACGATCTTGACGATATCCTCTGGGCCATAGTGTTCGAGCCGCTCGACGATGCCAAAACGATCTCGAAGCGGAGATGTAAGGAGACCGCTCCTGGTGGTGGCACCGATCAACGTGAAGGGCTTGAGGTTGAGGCGGAGCGTCTGAGAGAAGGCCCCTGTACCGCTCGGAACATCAAGGCAAAAATCCTCCATGGCTGGGTAAAGGTACTCCTCGATCACCGGCGTCAAACGATGAATCTCATCGATGAAGAGCACTTCGCGCTCCTCGAGCTGCGTCAAAAGCCCGGCGAGCATGCCACGATGCTCAATCGCCGGACCCGACGTCACATGAACTGGCACCTGGAGTTCGTTGGCGATGATATACGCGAGGGTCGTCTTGCCGAGCCCTGGGGGCCCCGCAAAGAGCAGGTGGTCGAGGGCCTCACCGCGCTGGCGCGCCGCCGTAACGAAGACCTTGAGGTTTGAGGTGATCCGTCGCTGTCCGACAAACTCCTCAAAACGTTGGGGCCGTAGTGCAGCCTCCACAGGCCGCTCCGCGACGTGCCCCTCAGCGTTCAGATCACCACGGTCAAATGCTGCGTCATCGCTCATATTGGGCCATCGCTCATCGTTGTCTGCATATCTACAAATCGGAGATCAGCGCCAATGTGCTGCGCAAGAGCTGCTCTGGCGGCAGGGTACGATCTTGCACTTGCCCCAGCGCCCGCTCAGCGACAGCTCGCTTATAACCCAGGTTGGTCAACGCCTCGATCACGTCATCATCGTGGGTCGGTCCTGCCCCGCCACCGTCGCCTGCCCTAACCGTCGCTGCCAAGCTCGCCACGCGATCGCGTAGGTCCACCACCAAACGCTCGGCGGTGCGCTTGCCAATGCCAGGGATCCCCTGAAGGCGCTTGTGGTCCGCGGCCGAGATAGCCTCCACCAGCTGTGTCACCGAAAGCCCAGAGAGGATCGTCAGCGCCAATTTTGGCCCGACGCCGCTGACCCCAACCAGCAAGTGAAAGAGGCTTCGCTCCTCCGCGCTCGCAAAACCGAAGAGCTGAAGTGCATCTTCACGTACGTGAGTGTGACAGAGGATGAACACCTGCTCGTCCTCTGCTGGGAGTTCGGCCAAGGTCTGGGTGGAGACCAGCACTTGATACCCCACGCCTCCAACATCGACCACGACCTGGTCGAGTTCCTTGATTCGCAGTCTGCCGTCCAGGCAAGCGATCATTTTGCCCTCTCCCTTTGTTGTATGCCTCCACGCGCCCTGAGCGCGTGACAGATAGCGACAGCTAGCGCGTCGGCCTCGTCGGTGGATGGCTCGTGCTCGAGCGCCAGCAAGACCGTCACCATGCGCTGAATCTGCGACTTATCCGCGCGGCCATGCCCCACCACAGCCTGCTTCACGCTGGCAGGCGGGTAGGCCTCCACTTGCAGGCCATGGCTTCCACAAACGCCCAAGATTACCCCACGAGCCTGCCCTAGGGCTAACGCGCTGCGGGGGTTTCGGTGGCTGAAGATGTCTTCGACGCCCACGCTGTGCAGCACGTGTCGCTCGACGAGCGCTTCGATGGCCTTCTGGAGGGTACCCAAGCGCTCGGCGAGCCCGTGACGGGCGTTGAGGCGGAAGGTCCCGCTCTCGACCACCACGAGGCTTCGCCCCCGCTGGCGAATGATCCCATAGCCTGTCTGGCGACTCCCCGGATCGACACCGAGCAAGAGTCTGCCTCCATCTAGGCCAGGCCCATCTGCGACTGCTTTCCTCAACCGAGGAGCTTCTCCATCAACTCGTCGTCAATGTCGAAGTTCGACCACACGTGTTGAACGTCGTCGTTCTCTTCGAGGTTCTCATAGAGGCGCAACATGACCTCAGCGTCCCGGCCCTCGAGCTTCACGAAGGTCTGGGGGATCATCAACGCGCTGGCTGACTCCACCATGACACCCGATCCGCGCAACCCCTCAGCGACGTCCTCGACATCGTTGGGGGGCGTGTGGACCTCGAAGATATCGCCCTCGTCTTTGACGTCTTCGGCGCCAGCCTCGAGGGCATGCTCCATCAGCGTCTCTTCTTCAACGCCCTCTTTGCCGACCACCACCACGCCGACCTTGTCAAACATCCAAGAGACGCAGCCAGCCTCACCCATGTTGCCATTGAACTTCGAGAAGATATGTCGGACCTCGCTCACAGTGCGATTGCGATTGTCCGTCAGCGTCTCCACCAAGACAGCAGTGCCACCTGGGCCATAACCCTCGTAGGACACCTCTTCGTATTCAACGCCTTCGAGATCTCCTGTGCCGCGCTTGATGGCGCGATCGATAGTGTCCCCTGGCATATTGCCCGCCCGGGCGGTGATCACAGCGCTCCGCAGCCGCGGATTCGCCGCCTGGTCACCGCCACCGGCGCGAGCCGCCACGGAGATCTCCCGGATCAACTTGGTGAAGAGCTTGCCGCGCTTCGCGTCTGCGGCGCCCTTCTTATGTTTGATGGTGCTCCATTTATTATGCCCCGACATCGCACTCTCCCAGCTAAACAGACCAGTCCAGCGATTTCGTAGCACAAGCCCTCCACCGCCGGCAAGCGGTGGTCGTCAGGTGGGTGCCGTGGAGGACCAAGACGGGCACCGCACCGGATAATTCGCCCTTTCCCAACGCCACCCCTGTTATCATCGCCCCGTGTTTCGCCCCACCTACACCCTTTTCTTTCTGCTGGTCGCGCTCGCCTCCTGCCGGCCACACGCGCCACTATCCGCATCTGGCCCCCTTGTGCCTCGCCCTCCCGCCCCCAAACCGCCATCACGCCTCGAGCGCACCAAAGACACGCTCCCGTCGCCTGTGGGTCGCGGCGACTTCCGCCTGGACAACCACCTCGTCTCCGCTACTGTGCTTGGCTTGGCCCATGGAGACCGCGCGGGAAGCCTGGTGCACGCACGCACTGCCGCGACAACACACGAGATGGGCCCCCTCAGCCTACGCATCGCTGGGCGTGCTTTTCGCTTTGAGCGCGTCTATACACAACAGGGCGACACCGTCACGGTTCGGCTCGAGGCCGCCCCCGACGCCAATAGGGGTATCGGCGCTCAATTACGCTATTCCCTCACCCGAGGGTCCCAAACGATCGACGTCTCCTTGGCCTTGACGCGCTCCCAGAGGTCTCACGCATGGCGTGGCCCGGTGGCAATACATCTTCACCCTGGCCTCGCCCGCGCCTTCGTCCCTGGCCACGGCTACACGTCCTTGCCAGCCTCCTCCAATGTGGTGGAGTTCCACGCCCCAGGTTCAAGTTATGCGCTGACGTCCTTTTCCCAATGGAAACTGCCCAAATGGACGCTCCAGCGCGCCCCTGAGGGCCAGCTCGAAAGCTCCCGCGTGATCTCTTTGGCGCCGGGCGGGAGCGTTCGCCTCCAAATAGCGTTGGTCCTCGGCGGCCGCGGATGGAGCGCCGCCCTGCGCCCACTTCTAACGGCACGCTCCGGCGATGTGCCCGCACGCTTGAGCGTCGTGGATGAGCGTGGTGAGCCTTTGCCCCATGCGCGCATCGGAGCCTGGCATCAACGCCAACTCGAGGCGGTCGCCATGACCGGCCAGGATGGCCGCGTCACCCTGCCTTTGCCGCCAGGGAAATACCGCCTGCGAGCCATCGGAAAGGGGCGCGCAGTGTCCGGATCCCTCTCGCTTCCATCCGGTGGGTCCAGCACGATGCTGCGCACCTCAGCTCCCTCGCAGCTCGTCTTTGACACACGGCAGGTGGCCGAACGCACAGAACCTGTTCAATTGAAGATAGTCGCTCAAGGCAAGGACGCCGGAGGCCTCCTCCTCGGCCGAGCCCCTCTCGCGGGCCTCGCTACCTGGATATCGCCCCTAGGGCGCGGCCTCTTGCCGCTCCCACCCGGAAACTATCGAGTGCAGGTGCTGCGGCCTTTCGGATCGAACAAAGTGCACGAGGTGCGACTGGCGCCCTTCCGTGGCGCCGAGTTGATCTCGAGGGTGAAGAGCACATCCCCTGCTCCGCCTTGCCAACTCATCGTTGACGCCATCACCCGCGCCCTTTTGAGCAAGGCCCAGTTGACGCGCTGGGCCCAAGCTGCGGGATGCACCGACGTCGTGCTACCAGCAGAGGTCTTCCCCAGGCCTCATGGTGCCAAGCCACACACCGCACGCCATACCCTCCTGCGTGCGTTGAGCGCTTCGACAGCCACTTGGCCTCGTGTGGCCCGACCGGGCGCTGACGTGCGATACGTCTCGCGCGCCTTCCCGCTCAGCGCTCGCTGCTCTTTCTACTCCGAGGGCCCCCGCTTGAGGTTCCTCACCAAAGGAAGAGGACCTCCAGCCCTGCGCGTGACCCTGCCCCCAGGCTTCAAACTCCACAAGGCCTTGGCCGCCAGCGGGGCGCAAACGGCGCCCCTGCAAAGCCGCAAGGCATGTGGGCCACTCTGCTTCACCCTGCCGCCCCCCAGCGCACAACGCTCACGCTGGATCGGCGTCAGCGCGACGTCGAAGGGCCAACGGCGGGTGCTCGCCATCATGCCCTTCAGCGAGCGTTGCGCCTCCGCGAACTCAAAACCCAAGCTCCGCGTTGGCCACCAACTCAAGCAATCGCGTGCGGCGCAGCGATGAATCTGTACGCTCCACGGCGATGCGCAAGGCTTGGGGGCTCGCTACCAGCACCACGAGCTTCTTTGCCCGCGTGATGGCGGTGTAGAGCAAGTTTCGCTGCAAGAGCAGATAGTGCTGCGTGGTCAATGGGATCACCACTGCAGGATATTCGCTCCCTTGGGATTTGTGGATACTGATGCAATACGCCAGCGAGAGTTGCCGCAGCTGCTCTGGCTCGTATCGCACCAACTCTTCACCCATCTTCACCACCAGGCGGGGGCCGGTCGAATCAATACTGACGATGCGCCCTACGTCGCCGTTGTAGACCTCCCGCTCATGGTCGTTGCGAACCTGCATCACCTTGTCACCCACACGAAAAGCCTCCGGGCCCCTCTCAATGCCGCCTTTGCCAGGGTTCAACCGGCGCTGAAGCTCGCGATTGAGCATCACCGTACCCACATCACCACGATGCATCGGCGAGATGACCTGGACGTCGTTGATGGGATCGAGACCAAAAGCGCGCGGGATGCGCTCGCTGCAGACCTCTAAAACCCGCTGCTGGGCCCGCTGTGGGTCGTCCACTCGCACCAAGTGAAAAGCCCCTTCCTCCAATGCCCCAGCGCCGCTGGGCTCGGGCTCGAGCCCCTGCCTGATCCGATGGGCGTTGACGACGATCTGGCTGCTCTCGGCCTGCCGAAAGATCGTCGACAGCTCGGCCACGGGCACACCATCAGAGCGGATCAAATCAGCCAGCACGTTGCCCGCGCCCACCGAAGGCAGCTGATTGGCGTCTCCAACCAAAACCAGACGATTCATGCCCAAGGCCTCGAGCAAGCGGCGGCCTAACATCGCGTCGAGCATCGACGCCTCGTCCAGGATTACCGTGCCGGGCCCGAGGGGGTTTTTCCGGCCATGCTCGAAGAGTGGGACGCCCTCATTAGAGATTCCTTTGAAACCAAGGAGACGATGAACCGTCGTTGCCGGCGCCTGCGAGGCCTCACTTAGCCTCTTGGCCGCCCTACCCGTGGGAGCACAGAGCCAACAGCGCTCGTCTATGCTATTGAGCAGACGCACCAACGATCGAATGACCGTAGTCTTCCCCGTACCAGGACCACCCGTGATCACCGACACGGGTCCCCTGGCGGCCAGCTCCACGGCAGAACGCTGCTCTTCGGTCAGAGAGACCTCTGCTGCGTCGTCGAGTTGCTTCGGCGAGATATTCCGTGGCCCCATTTGACCAAGCCGATGCAGATCCCGCGCCATGTTCTCTTCGGCGTACACCAACGCGGGCAGCCCCACGAGATCTTCGCCCTCTGCGCTTGATCGCGCCTCCAAAACCCTACTCAAGATAACACCTGCGAGGGCGCGCTCCACTTCTATCAAATCTGTCTCTAAGAAGGTTGCGGTATGGGTCACGAGGTCTTCGCGCCCGATGACGGTATGGCCCTCATCACGGGAGGAGCGCAGCATGTGCAGCAGCCCTGCCTCGAGGCGGGTTCCACTGGTGGGATCGACGCCGAGCTTCTGAGCGATAGTGTCCGCGCTCAGAAAGCCAAAACCCTCGACCTCCTGGGCCAGGCGATAAGGGTCCTTGCGCACGCGCGCCTCGGCGTCTTTTCCCCACGCACGATAGATGCGACCGGCCATGCCCGGACCAAGCCCCAGGCCCTGCAGAAAGACCATCACGTCCCGCACCTCCCGCTGCTCGGCGATCACGCGGGCGATAGTCTTGGCGCGCTTCTTCCCGATGCCTGGTACCTGCATCAAGATGAGGGGATCGTCCTCTGTCAGCTCGAAGAGCTTGGTGCCGAAGGCCGCCACCAGGCGCTCTGCCATCTGCGGACCGATGCCATTGATCACTCCAGATTGCAGGTAGCGCAGCAGCCCTTCTTCATCACGAGGCGCCCCAGCGGCGAATTGGTCGACCCGAAACCTTCGACCGAACTGCCGATGGTGTTCCCATCGTCCCGAAATCTCCATGGTCTCCCCAGGCTGGACGCCCACGAGGTTGCCTATGACCGTGACCGGGAGCAGCTGCTCGACCACACGCAGCGAGAGCACCGCGTAGCCCTCCTCGGGGCGCGCGAAGATGACCTTTTCTACTGTGCCTTCGATGCGCTCCAATGACAGACGTCTCCTGGCTGGACGCAGTATACCCCCAAGGGCGAGGCATGGTTGGCTCAATTCGAGGCTCAATTCGGGGCTCCGTTGGCCGCTGGAGATCCGGGCGTTGAGAGCTGCGTGCTCTTGTTCCAACTATTCGGCACATCACAACGGCCCACACGCACCGCGCTCTTGCCGCCATCTGCGACCCGGTGGGTGTCGACATACCCTCCATAGCTCGATGTCGCTCCCTTGGGGCCAACCAGGCGCACCGCCTCACCTGCGTTGGCGAGGCTCAAAGAGCGCTCCAAGCGAAGCACAGCAGCGCCTGAAACAAGCAAGGCCCGCCCGCTCACACGCAGCGTCGCGGATGGAAGCATACGCGCGCGATCCTCTCGACCAAGGGTGAGCGACCAGCCATCGAGGCTGATGTCACGACCAGACACGTTAAGTATCTCGATGAACTCTTGTCGAGGTTCGAGCCCCAACGGGTTGGCCAAGACCTCCACAATGCGCAAGGGAACCTGCCCCAGCGCGGGCACCTCGAGGGATCGCGGGAGGGCCGCCTTTTTCGACAAGTCCCACGCCTCCACCCGCGCGATCCCTCCCGTGTCGGGGGGCACCTCGAGGGCCAAATAATGCACGGACGACGCCCACCCGAAGACGCGTTGGGTGCCAAAGGTCAACACCACGTCAACAACCTCGGAGGCGCGGACCTCCACCACTGCACAACCATCGGACACTCGCAGCTCGGCGGTGATTACAGGGGCGCCCTGGTCGACTCTCCGACCAAGCTCGAAGGTCTGACGTACGCCAGGGAAAAAAGCGAGACCCTCTTCGCTAAGCAGAGCACCAATACCCAACGCCCAGGTCCCTGGCGTCAACCGCTCTGGCACCTCCAAAACCAGACACTCCCCGCCCTTGCAAGGCACACGCTGAATCAACTGAAGATCTTTGTGTCCGCCACGGGCATCCTCGAGCCAGAAGCTCCCTGGCGGCACCTCCCCCGCCGGGCATGAGAGGTTCACGATCACCCGCCCAAGGTCTGCAGGGCTGTCGGCAGACTCCATCATCGGAGACAACAGTGACACCGTTGGCACCGGCTCGCTGTTGGTGACGATGTGTTCGACATACGCGAGCCGGACCTCTTGTGGACTGGACGCCAAGGGCGCTCCATCCCGGATGGCAGCACACCGAGCCACGAGCAAGGTCAGAGGTTGCGCGGCTGGAAGAGGTCGTTCGAGCCTGAGACGCAGCCTCTCTCCATGAGCTGAAATTTCCATGGGGAGCGTGGCCGTCAAAATGCCCAGCAGCTACCTTGATGGCACTCCCCCTTGAGGCATGCCTCCCCTTCGGCGCCCTCGGCGCAATGTCCCGAGGCCACCCAGGGCATGAGGGCTACGCACCCAGCGCTCTCGGCGTTGACATCGGCGGCCTCGTCAAGCACAAGCACCAGGTCGTCCACCCGCGACCGCTCTGAGGTGGGGGGCTCGAGGGTTAGGATGGTGGCGCCTTCGATCGCCGAGGACTCCAGGCCTAGACAACCAGCGATGGCAATGACCGGGACCGAAAAAAGACACACGCACACAGTTCGCAATAGCCGCTTCATGGGCACCCTCCCTAAAGTTGCGTTGGGCGGTGCAAACCACGGGCCGGGGATCCATACCCCATTTTTCACGGCTTTTCAGGTCTGAGGTCTGGAAGCGTACGGAACGCGGACTGGTCGAGCGGATAGCCGTCAAGAACGGAAGACAGCTCCCTCGAAAGATCCCTTGAACTCGTGAAACGCCTTTTGCAGCTTGGTAGGGATCCGGCTTGGCACGGAGCAGTGGCGCTTGGCTTCCTCCACAGACTTCACGAGGATCACGGCCCGCCCCACGAACCCACAAGCGAGCACCGTCAAGCTCACTGAGATGGTGGCGGAGCCATCAGCGCTGTTGGGGACAATCGCAGCCTCGAAACGAAAGAACTGAGGGTCACCCATCAGCGGATCGTAGCGTTGCCACTCCGAGACGATGGTGCCCATATTGCCCTCGCGGCTCTTGACCTTTGCTCCCTTGCCATGAACCTGCATCGCCGCGAGAGCGCGATCGAAGACCTTCTCTGGTTGAAGCGTGCGAAAACGATATCCTGGCATCACCGCGGGCGCGCACGCGCTCAGAGCGACAAGCATTGCGAGAAGGGACAACGTCGCGGTTCTTAGAGGCTTGGTCATCGGAGAACTCCTGAAGACAGTATTGCTCGAAGAACCGCCCCCGTCGAGGGGGACAGTACACCACCTTGCCTCCACCACGACCACCCTATACAGTCCCATCCGAGCAACTTTCCACCCTCACCAGGTATTCATTATGTCCATCTCCAAACCCATCGCCGACGCCCTCCAAAACGCCTCCTGGATTCGCCGCATGTTCGAGACAGGTCGCGTACTCAAGGAGCGCCATGGCAGTGAAAACGTCTTCGACTTCAGCCTTGGAAACCCCTTCCTCGAGCCGCCTGAGGAATTCCAAACAGCCCTCCGTGGTCTTGTTAATTCCGGCGAACCGGGCCTGCACCGCTACATGGCCAACAACGGGCACACCGAGGTCCGCACCGCCGTAGCGGACTATATGTCCAAGAGCGAAAAATGCGACGTACACGCCGATGATGTGGTGATGACCGTTGGGGCCGCAGGAGCGCTGAACGTCGCCTTGCGCTCGCTGCTCGACCCAGGTGACGAGGTGCTGATTCTGGCGCCCTTCTTCGTGGAATACCTCTTCTATGCCAGCTTCCAGGGGGGATCCCCGCGGGTGGTGCAAACCACTGACGACTTCGATTTGGATATCCCGGCCATCGAGGCTGCGATCTCCGAGCGCACCAAAGTCCTGATCATCAACACGCCCAACAACCCCACCGGGCGCATCTACAGCGAGGCGCGCATGCGCGAGCTCGGCGACGTGCTCGCACGGGCCGAAAAACGCCTTGGCCGAGAGATCTACCTGCTGGCAGACACTCCCTACGCGAAGATCACCTATGATGGGTTAACCAACCCGCCGCTCTTCGCCTCACACCCCAACACGCTCATCGCCCACAGCCACTCCAAGGACCTTGGCCTCGCCGGGGAACGCATCGGCTACATCGTGGTTGGCGAAAACGCCGCCCATCGCGAAGACATCCGGGGAGCCCTCACCTTCTGCAATAGGGCTCTCGGCTTCGTCAACGCGCCAGCGTTGATGCAAAAGGCGCTGGCGCTGTCCATCAACGCGTCCGTCGACACCAGCATTTACGCTCGCATCCGAGATCGCTTCTGCCAGGGGCTCAAGGCAGCGGGTTATGAGTTCGTCGCGCCCCAAGGTGCCTTCTACATCTTTGCTCGCACCCCTATTGATGACGTTGAGTTTGCTCAAGCGCTTCAGCGAGAGAACATCCTGGTGGTGCCCGGACGCGGTTTTGGGCGCGCCGGTCACATGCGCATCTCCTATTGCGTCGAGGAACAAGTGGTGGAGGAAGCGCTGCCCCGCTTCGCCAAGGTCATGAGCGATGTGCAAAACAAACCACACTGACCCGACGACGCCCGCGCTGGTGCTCGCCTCGGCGTCCGCCAGGCGCCATGAACTCCTCGCGTCAGCGGGTGTCCCCCATCAAGTGATCGTCAGCACGGTGCCGGAGACGCCAGAGCATCAAGAGCGGCCCCTGAATTTTGCCGTCCGTGTCGCCCGATCCAAGGCTGAGTCGGTAGCGGCCACCATGCGCTCAAACGGAGACACACGCCCTGTGTTGGCCGCCGACACCATCGTCACCCTCGAGGGCAAGATCCTTGGCAAACCGCGTGATCACGAAGACGCCCGCCGCATGATCACCCTCTTGGCAGGGCGCGAACACCAAGTGGTCACCGCCTATTGCTTGCTCACCACCAACGCCGCCGTAGAAGATGCGGTGATCACAAAAGTGCGTTTTCGTCGCCTCACCCCTGCCCAGATAGAGCGCTATCTCCAACGCGCCAGCTGGGCGGACAAGGCTGGCGCCTACGCCATTCAGGCAGAGGCTGGATCCCTGGTGCTTGCTATCGAGGGCTCTCACAGCAACGTCATCGGACTCCCCCTCTGTGAGGTGCTCGAGCGCTTACGCGATCTCCCCACCTTCAGAGAGCTCGTCTAATGTCCCTACACTCTGAACTGGCACCCCGACTCGAGGTGATCAACCAACGTATTGAGAGCGCCGCGCAGGCTGCTGGCCGAGACCCTGCGACCATCCGCCTCGTGGCCGTCAGCAAGCGTAAGAGTGTCGACTTGATTCGCGCGGCCTACGACCTAGGCGTGCGCGACTTTGGTGAGAACTACGCACAAGAGCTGCGAGACAAGGCCAAAGAGTTGAACGACCTGCCGGAGATTCGGTGGCATTTCATTGGTCCCTTGCAGCGAAACAAGGCCCGCTACATTGCGGGGGTCGTACACACCTTCCACACGCTGGCCTCTGCCTCTTTGGCTGAAGCCCTCGACAAGAGACTTGTGGATAAGACTGGCAAAGCCCCGCTGCGAGTGCTGCTGCAGCTCAACCTCTCTGGCGAAGAGAGCAAATCAGGCATCAGCGAGCACGAATTGGAGCCCCTGCTCCAAAGCGTACGTTCCCACCCCCATCTCCAATGCGAAGGGCTGATGACCATGCCGCCCACCGCGAACGACCCCCGCGAGGTTGCTCCAATCTTCGAACGCCTCAGCACGCTGGCTGCAGCCCATGGCCTGGAACAGCTCTCCATGGGCATGAGCCACGATTTCGAGGTAGCCATCGCGGCAGGCGCCACACTGATTCGTGTGGGCTCGTCAATCTTCGGCGCACGCGCACCCTTGTAAGATCTTATTGAGGCACGCAGATGCGCTGCCCGCTGCCCGCGGGTGACTCTTCGAGGGCGCAGACCAGGCCATTGGGGCATGGATAGGACGCCGCAGCGGTGGCGCAGAGAAAGACACAGAAGATTTCCTGGTCTTTTGTCGGGAGCGCACACGCAAAGAGCGTGCCCTGTGCCGCCCCCTCACAGATGACCCCCTGTGCCTCACAAGTGAAGGTGCAATACCCTTTGAGGCCACCCACAGGGTAGGCACAGTGCAGGCCCAGAGGACAGGGATTCGAGGCGCCACAGAGCCGTCCTAAGATGTCTGTTGCGCACCCATCACAAGTGATGTCGCCCACGAACTGGTCCACCTCTAGGTCCACGGACGGCACGTCGACGATCCCCTGATCTGGCTCAATGAGGCTGCTGTCTATGCTGTAGATACAGCCCGATAGCACGAAAACGACCCCCAGAGTTATGCTAACGAGGGCGCGCATCAGAACCGCCCCCGGAGGCCGATCCCGATCCCGTTGATGCCGGCGCTCGTCTTTTCTTCCCCTCCAGTGAAGTCGGTGATGAAAAAAAGCACCGTGGTGCCAGCAGCCGTGGCCGCTGTGAGCGCCCAGAAGATATTCGCCAACAGACGGCTATCCACCGCCGCGTCATATCCTCCTTGCGTTGGGTTCTCTTCATAATCCGACTTTTTCCCAAGAGCCTGAGCACCGAGCACCGTGGTGGCGATAGCCAAGACACCTGTAGCGGCCACGGAGACCCAGAACCACGCCGGATGCGCACCGAAGCGTATGCGTTCGTCAGGGTCCTCTTCCACTGCAATCGCGGGGGTTACCTCATCCTCTGGCTCGGGAGATGCCCTGCGATCACCTGTGGAGAACACCGCGTTCGCACGCACTTTGGGCAACGGGGTGGGACGCAAAACTAGGGTGCGCTTCTGACCAACCCCCAACTCTATCGCTACCACAGCTGCCTTGTATCCAGGTCGTCGCGCCTCCAGCCGATACCTGCCAGGGTCAAGCGCCAACTGTTTTGGGCTCCGCCCCAAGGCCTTCCCATCCAGGTAGAGCGCAGCCGTGCCTTGGGGGATCTCAACCTTGAGACGCGCTATCAAGCGCGACTGTTTGCGCAAAGCCCTGCGCACCCGTTTCGCTGTAGGCCTCTTGCGCGAAGCGCCCTCGTCGAGGCAGCGCTGGTAGAAACTTGTTGCCGCCACAGGCTTGCGCTGGCGCTCATAGCAGCGCGCGATATTGCAAAGCACCAAGAAGTGCGGCTGTTTGTTATAGGCCTGCAAGAAGGCCTCGACAGCGCCAGCATAATCCTTTGCAGCAAACCGTTCGCTACCAAGCTTGAAGGCCTGAGCGGCCCCTTGATTTGCGTGCACTCTTGGAGCGATGGTCGCCGTCAAGACGACACAAAGAAAGATTAGCTGTGATTTCACTGTGTCAATTGTAGGGGTTTTTGAAAAGAACGCCACTTCCCCGTCGCTTCTTCGGCTTGGTCCGACGGACTTTGCGTTTCACCTTAGATCGTGCCTTGCGGGGGCGCTTTTTCCGCACAATAGGAAGCTTTGGGCTTCTCTTGACCTTCATGTCGGGGGAAACGCGCTCTTGTCCTGCGTCAGCGCTGCCCTCCTCGGCCTTCACACCAGCGTCCACATCTTGGTCAAGGGTGATCACGAAAGTCCCCCCCTCTTTGGCAGGGACCTTGAAGCTGTGGGGGCGGTAACCCTTGGCAGACACCTCCACGAGCATCTCTTGATGTGCTTTGGCTAGAGACGTCCGATAAGGGTTGCTCACGGCTTTGCCATCCACGCGGATAGCCGCCCATTCAGGGTCTGCCCGCACTTCGAAGGACACGCTCTGTCCTTGCCTCAGCGTGCTTCCGGCAACTGGCTTGGCCTTCTCCTGCCCCCCATCCCCGCTGAGCCACTCGAAAAGAAAGGCCCCAGAGGCTGCCGCCATGATGAGAACCAGCATGGCGACGACGAAGAGCATGGCCTTACGGCTCTGCCGGCGGCGAAACGTAGCCGCGCTGACGGTAGCGCCCCCCATGGTCAGAGAATGGGAACTGGGCTCCATCTGGGGTGCCGGCGAAAGGACCGGCGCCATCTCACACTCACGCAGGAGGCGCCGCTTCTCCTCAATGCGGTCACAAAAGGAACTCCGCATCATCTCAGCGATGGTACCGCTCACCACAGGAGTCCCTGTGCCAAAAATGAATGCCTCAAGGTCTCGTTGCATCTCGGCAGCGGTAGCATAACGAGCCGTTGACTCGTGAGCCAAAGCACGCATCACAATCCGCTCGAGGTCTGGTGGGTATCCAGCGATGAAGCGAGTAGGGGGCGCGATCTGACCATCAAGGATCTTTGCGATGGTTGCCGCCTCGTTAGGCGCCTTGAAGAGGCGATATCGGGTAGTTATCTCGTAGAGCACGATACCAAGAGAGAAGATATCCGAGCGCCGGTCCACAGGCTTGAGCGAAATCTGCTCTGGAGACATATAGGACAACTTGCCCTTGATCGTCCCCGAAGCGGTCTGCTGCAAGTTCCCTCTCGCTCGCGCCACGCCGAAATCGATCACCTTCATCGCCCCGTCGTAGCTGACGAGCAGATTCTGCGGAGAGATGTCCCGATGCACGACCTGGAGCGGCGTGCCATCTCGATCAACGAGATCGTGAGCTACATGGAGCCCCCCAGCGGCGTCCGCGATCAGTTTCGCGCAAATAGGAAGGGAAAGCTGGGCGTGGCGCATCACCGACACCAAGCTCTCGCCATCGACATATTCCATGGCGATGAAATAGGCGGGCGTATCACCAAAGTCTGTAACTTGCGCGACATTTGGGTGGGTGACCTGTGCTGCGACGCGCGCCTCGTCGATCAGCATATGAATGAATTCTTCCTGCTGAGCGAGGTGGTGGTGAATCCGCTTGATCGCCACCAGCTTCTCAAAGCGCTCGCCGCTCGCTAGCCGCGCCAGGTAGAGGTTGGCCATGCCACCGCTCGCAATGCGGTAGAGGAGCCTGTAGCGGCCAAATTGACGTTCCTCGCCTGGAATTGATTGCAGCGCAGGTGCGGACAAAACGTTCTTCCCAAGGTAAAGGATAACAGCGGTCTTGGTTCCTAGCCAACCCGAGAGGTCCAACGAGGGAACCTCTCAGCACAAACCCATAACATGACTCATGTTACGTATCTAGCCTTACAAAGGTTGCATTGTTTTCCCTCCTACCCTTTACAAGCGACCCAGCATAAACTAGATCTTCGCGTTTCGCACCGGCTCTATGCCATGGAGAAATCTTACTTCCATAACCTACGACACCGCGCGTGGGTCTCTTGTTTGGCTTTGGCGCTACTCTCTCCTGTCAGCGCTATGGCACAGACCCAAGACCTAGGGTCTGGAAAAAGCCTCGCAGAGCTCGATGATCTCTTGGTGACCGTCGACGGCATCCTCATATCTACAGCAACCAAGCTGCAGCGGCTGCTCGAAGGTGAGCCGCCCAAGAAGCAGCCCCATCCACAAAACGCCTACGAGGTCTTCGCCGCCAGTCAACATGGGCCCTTCGATGATCTGGTCCTCTCTTCGGCGCGCCACTGGAAACTCGACCCATTCTTGTTCAAAGGCCTTCTCGCCAATGAGTCGAGGCTAGATCCCGTGCGTTTTGGAAAACGGGCCTACAGCCAAGATGACGGACCGAGAATCCTGATCAGCGGTGGAGCCATGGGGATCGCCCAATTCACCGGAGGAGGCGTCCGCGCCGTGAATCTCCTCCGCCGCCGCCGAAGCCGTCGTGGCCACCATGTGCTCACCTTTGATCGAGACCGCGCCTTCGAACCCACAACAGCCGTGCCAGCCGCGGCCGAGTTGCTCGCACATCTGCTCGATCGCTATGGGCGCGATGGGGGGATTACAGCCTATAATTCTGGGGTTGTAGGCGGTGCGACCGTCTCTCGCTATGGCTTCTGGCGTGCACGCCACCAAGGGAAACTCAGCCGCGTCGGGATCTACCTGATCCAAGGGGAGCGCTTTCTCCTCAACGTTCTACGCTACACCAATTGGTTCCGGCGCCAAGCTGGGCTCCCGCCCCTCGAAGGCCCGGACGCCCACCGCCCAGACAGCCTTCGCTTCGCTGGGCTGCGACTAGCCTCCAACGTCTAGAGGCCCGCTCAGCGAAAGGACGCCACCTGTCCGCTGAAGACCTGCTCCAAGTCAAGCAGCAGCTCATCCGTGGGAGCAACGCAATAGCGATCTGCAAGCTGCAAGAGCACACTCGACTGTGCAGACACGGTAAGCTCAACAAAGATCGGGGTATCTCCTCGATGTTGATGCAGCACCTCCTTCAGCTGATGCAATTGACCGGCCTCCACCCCATCGCCTGCGAGATCAATACGCAGCTCCTTGGTGTTCCGTCTGCGGCACTCCAGGATAGTCATCGCCTCGGCGAGGTGCAGACGAGGGGTCACGTTCTCGCCCTCACCCTCAAACTTCAAGCGCCCTGTCAGCAAGAGCGGCTCCCCTGATTTGAGCACACTCTCCACCTCATCGAAGACCCGAGCGAAGCAAACAACCTCCACGTGCCCGTCGAGATCCTCAAGTTCGATGAAGGCCATGCGCCCTTTCCCACTCTTCAGGGGGCGTTCGCGATAGCCGTCCACCATGCCGCCCACTGTGACCTCCGCCTGGTTGGATAGTTCGCCCAGACTCGCCGTCGTGTTCGTGGTGTAGCGTCGCAGATCGTCCTTGTAGCGATCGAGCGGATGCCCGCTCACGTAGAAACCGAGGTTTTCCTTCTCGAAGGCGAGACGCGCCCGTGGGGCCCACTCCCGCACGTCGGGATAATGCTCCGCCGCTGGCGCAACGTTCCCGCTCGCCGCTGGGCCCGCGCTCTCCAAGAGGCCAAAGAGGTTTGTCTGGCCTGAAGCGCGGTCCCGCTGAATGGTCGCTGCGCGCTCCTGTGCTGCGTCGAGGGCGCCCATGAACTGCGCGCGGTTCACGGAGTGCTCAGACGCCACTCCATCAAAAGCGCCGCTCTTAATCAGCGCCTCCATCACCCGCTTGTTCACCCGGCGACCATCAACACGCTCACAGAAGTCGAAGAGCCCTTTGTACGCCTTGCCTTCACGCGCCTCGACAATGGCCTCCACGGCCCCCTCCCCAACGTTCTTCACGGCGCCCAGACCAAAGCGGATCGCTTTGCGCTGCTCCACCTCCACCACAGAGAACTCTGTGTCTGATTCGTCCACGTCGGGCCGCAGCACCTCAATCTTCATCTGCTGCGCCTCGCTGATATATTTACGAAGGTTGTCGGTGTTGTCTTTATCGCAGCTCAGGACGGCGGCCATGAACTCTGGCGGGTAGTGGCACTTCAAATATGCGGTGTGATAGGTGATCATCGCGTAGGCGACGCTGTGAGACTTGTTGAAGCCGTATCCTGCAAATTTAGCCATCAGATCGAAAATGCGCGCCGCTAGCTCACTATCGACGCCCTTCTCTTCCGCGCCTGCAAGGAAGGTCAGCTTCTGCTTCTCCATCTCGGAGGCCTTCTTCTTGCCCATAGCTCGACGCAGCAGATCTGCCTGTCCCAGGCTGTACCCAGCCAGAGCCGAGGCGATCTGCATCACCTGCTCCTGATACACGATGACGCCGTAGGTCTCCTTGAGGATCTGCTCCAACCACGGATGGAGGTAGTCCACCTCTTTGCGCCCATGTTTACGCTCGACGAAATCATCGACCATGCCGCCCTGCAGCGGGCCAGGGCGATAGAGCGCCACGGCGGCGACGATATCCTCGAAGCAGTCTGGTTTGAGCTTCTTGAGCAGCTCCTTGAAGCCGCTGGACTCCAATTGGAAGACCCCTGTGGTGTTCCCGGCCTGGATCATCTCGAAGGTCGGATCGTCATGCATCCCAAGGGTGCGAAGCTTGAACTCTGGTACCTCTCGGCGCACGAGGCGCTCGGCGTGATCGAGCACCGTGAGCGTCTTGAGCCCCAGGAAGTCGAACTTCACCAGCCCTGCCTCTTCAACCTCCGTCTTCGCAAATTGCGTGACGAGTTTGCGCGAGTCTTGGTCACGCACGCAGGGCACATACTCCCAGAGGGGCTTCTCACCGATGACGAGCCCGGCGGCGTGGGTCCCCCAATGTCGGTTCAGACCCTCGAGGGAGGTGGCGATCTCAAGCAGATCCGCCACGCGAGGATCCTCCCCGGCCAACTCCTCCAACTTGGGCTCCTGCGCCATGGCCTCGGGGATGCTCACGGTCTTGCCTTGGACCGCCTCGGGGATGAGCTTGGCGACCTTATCAGCCTCGCCAAAAGAGAGCCCCAAGGCACGCGCCACGTCACGTGTCACCCCACGCGCCTTGAGCTGGTGCATGGTGACGATCTGCCCCACGTTGTCATGGCCATATTTCTCGGCGACGTACTGGATCACCTCGTCTCGCCGATGCATGCAGAAGTCGATGTCAAAGTCGGGCATGCTCACGCGCTCAGGGTTCAAGAAGCGCTCGAAGAGCAGGTTGTAGGGGATAGGATCGACGTCCGTAATCTGCAGTGAGTAGGCAACCAACGATCCAGCGCCGCTGCCGCGCCCCGGGCCCACAGGGATGTTTTGGCTCTTGGCGTAGTTGATGAAATCCCACACGATCAAGAAATATCCGGGGAACTCCATGCTCTTGATGACGTCCAGCTCATGGGCCACCCGCTTCAAATAGACCTCTTTGTCGACGGTCTTCTCTTGCTCGCCGAACTCCACGAAGCGGTCCTCGAGCCCCCTGTACACCTGCTCCTCTAGATACGACTCAAGGTCATGCCCCTCTGGGACTCGGTAGTCCGGAAGATAAGTCTGGGAGAGGTCGAGCTCGACATTGCACATATCTGCGATTTTGATCGAGTTTTCTATGGCCTCCGGGATATGGGCGAAGGCTTGCTCCATCTCCTGATGGGTCTTGAGGTAATACTCATCAACCTCATGTTTGATGCGATTGGTGTCCGACATGAGCTTGCCGGTTTGCACGCACATCAAACAGTCATGGGCGCGCGCGTCCTTTCGCTCCAGATAGTGGCAATCGTTGGTCGCCACCAAAGGCAACCCGACCTTGGGAGCGAGCTTGATCAACGTGGCGTTGAGCTCCTCCTGCTCAGTCATCCCATTGGGCTGCACCTCGAGATAGAAGCTCTCGGGTTCGAAGATCTCCTTGTACTCTCGGATCACCTCTTCAGCGGCTGAGGTCCCCCGCTGCATCAAGCTCTGAGCCACCTCTCCGCCAAGGCACGCCGTCAACCCCACCAGTCCACCGCTGTGAGCCCGCAGCAGCTGCTTGTCGATACGCGGCGTGTAATAGAACCCATCGAGGTATCCCTTGCTCACCAGAAAGGAGAGGTTTCGATACCCCTGCTGGTCCTTCGCCAGAAGGATCAAATGAAACGAGCGGCGTTCCGAACGATCGCGCATGTCACGATCGGTGATGTAGACCTCGCAGCCAAAGATCGGCTTAATGTCGTTGGCGCGAGCACCCTTATAGAAATCCAGAGCGCCGAACATATTGCCATGATCGGTGAGCGCCACGGAGTTCATCCCGAACTCGTGCAGGCGCGGGTAGAGGTCTTTGAGGCGAATCGCGCCATCCAAGAGGCTGTATTGGCTATGTAAATGGAGATGGGTAAAGGTCTGATTCATCACTGCTCCTACCCCTTCGCGGCGCAAATCGCGAACCAAAAGAGACGAAAGATCACGTCAAAAGGCGGGCTCTGAGAGAAGCTAGCATCTTCCCAGCTTCACGCTAGCGTCGGAGCGCGACTCCAATGCGTCCGTAGACGTGGGGATCGTCGGTGGGCATCACGCTCGCGAAGGTGTCCGTGAAGGCGTAGCGAACGCCTCCTGCGGCAAATTCCAGCTCGCCATAAAGGCTCAACCAGCGGGTAATGGGGACCTCCGCGATCATGCCAAGCATCAACCGCACGCCTCCCAAACGCTCTCGAACCTCTGAGCTGTTCAAACCCTCGATGGGGCGCGTGCACACCGCGAGTTCGTCCTGCTGTGCCCCACTCGGACAGTGTCGGTCTGTATAGAGTTGCACACCCGCCGCAAGGGAGAAGTTGGCCAAGCGTCCCCAGCGATAGCTCCCCACAGCGCCCAGCTCGGTGTAGAACGTGTTCCGCGAGTCTGGGCCACCGCCACCCCCAAATTCGAAAGCCATGGCGGCGGTCCAGCGCTCCTTCTGGAGCAAACGCAAGCGCAGCAGCGCCCCAACCTCCGTCATCGCGCCATAGGTGCGAAGAGAAACCCCGCCATCTAGCCCTAGGGGGTCTCCGTCATAGATACCAGTGACCATCCGCGCCAGGAGCAAATAGGGGAACCCGGTGGAGAACTCTCCCACCACATACGTCGGGGCCACCAGGCTGGCCGCCTGCGGGGTCATCATGCGCACATCGCGCTCGCGCAGAGCCGGTGCAGAAGTGGGTTGACTGCCTGGCAGGCTGCTCGCTTGGCTGGCAGCGCCCTCGAGTTGCGCCTCGAACCCCACCACCGAGTTCAGCTCGACATTGACGGTTTGCATGTGCTGCGCATACCCCTCAAGTCGGACCGCGATGACGTGAGGACCAGCGAGGATGTCATGTCGCAGGAGCGGCGTCTTGCCAACAAAACGTCCATCAACGAAAACGAGCGCCCGCGGTCGGTTGCTCGTGACGCGCAAGCCTCCCCGTCCAGGGTTCAAGGGGAGCGCATGCAAGGCGAGCTTGACGGTGACGACCTGCCCCACCTGTACGAAGACGCTTTGCTCGGCGTTCAAGCGCCCATCTTTGCGCCCCTGCACCAGGTGTTTACCCAACTCGAGCCCGCGGACGGTGAGAGGCGCCACGCCACGCCGGCTCCCATCCACCCACACTGCTCCACCGGGGGGTTCTGTGACCACTGTGACCGAGCCGCTTTGCTCCTGACGAAATTGGATGCGCACCTTGAGCGTCTTGCCCAGCTGGACACGTACCATCTTCCGTTGGGGTGCGTAACCATCAGCCTCCACCAAGACCTGATGGGTGCCGGGGGCCAAGCCCGTCACCAAGGCAGGCACACGCCCCACGCCCTTGCCATCCACGCGCACCCGCGCCTCAAGCACGTCGGCCGCCACCAGGAGCGTGCCCTCTTGCACCTTTGTGTGCTTCCTGGCGTGGGCGTTTTCGAGGTGCACCTTCAAGACCTCACGAGCCCCAGGCTTCAGATCAAGCCAGCGCCGCCAAGTCTGCTTGCCGGCCTTCTCGACCTCGAGCAAATAGCGCCCAACCACTAAGCGCAAACGCAGCGGAAGACCACCGACGCTCTTGCCATTAATCATGGCCACGGCCCCCGTGAAATTGCTCAGGTCACCCTCGCACTCAAGCACAAGCTCTCCGCTGGATGGATCCACTGGGGTCTTGGGCTGGGTCTTGGGCTGGGTCTTGGGCTGGGTCTTGGGCTGGGTCTTGGGCTGGGTCTTGGGCTGGGTCTTGGGCTGGGTCTTGGGCTGGGTCTTGGGCTGGGTCTTGGGCTGGGTCTTGGGCTGGGTCTTGGGCTGGGTCTTGGGCTGGGCTGTGGCAAGGGAGGCCCAGACCATCATGAAAAGCGCCACCCCCAGCGTCGTACTCTGCGCGCGCATCATTGCCTCCTGGCTCAACTCTTTCGATTACGCCCGCTGCGCCAGCTACCTTCCCGTTGAGAATGACCTTTTTGCGGATAACGCAGCTATTTGCGAATAACCGTGCGCTGGTAGAGGCTGGAGCCACGCCTTTTGTCATCCACCCGGAAGGTGATGCTGTTGATTCCAGGCTTCAGTGCGACAGTCTGGCGAAAACGATAGGTAACATCCAACTCAGCCGCCTTGCCATTGATGAAGACCAAGGAGCCCTTGAAGGTCACGCCTCGCACTTCGACGGAGTTGCCGCTAACACGCATCATATTGCGCGGCGCGATGATCTGGAGGTTTGGCGTTGCGTTATCATATCGAATGATGAGTTTTCGCTCTTTCGTTCCCTTGAGCAGCTTCCCCTTGCTGTTGCGGGCCACGACATACCAACTATAGCGACCTTCTCCCAGGCGCCCTTGCCTCAGCTCAAGGTCCGTCTTTGCTGTCTTGTTGGTCAGCACTGGCTTGGCAAGGTTTGCTTCGCGGAAAATTTTCCAATCATAACGCACTGCCCCCTCAACCGCAGTCCAACGAAACGCAAACTTGGGCAGCGCATTTTGATAATAGACGGTTGTGTTGCCATAGGACTGGTTGATGAGGTTATGCGGTGGGCGGATCTTCAACACGCGATAGGAGGTGTCCACCAGCAGAGAGAGGCGTCCTTTGATGCCAGCACCCAATTTCCCATCGGGCGAAATCGGACGAACGCGCCAATAAAGTGTTCCACGACGTACCTGGGGCAACGTTACCCACGAGCGGGTGACCGCATCGGAGAAGATCGGCTTCCGAAACTTGCGATTCCGCGACACCTCCAAGACAGCTTCTTTCCAGTCCGATTTCCAAGCAAAGGTGATCGGCATCCGTCTGCGAGGCGTGAAGAGTCTGGCCGACCCAGAGCGCTTGACTTGCAATCCAGCTTTCGCTGGTGTCCGGGGGTTGCTGACTTTTCCATTGGAGATCACGGCCGACTGACCAGCTTCGAGTTTGGTAATCTTGCCGCCCTTTTCTTTGAGGGTGGCGACGCCGTGACGCACCATCAACACGGAGCGGTTCTTCTCCTTCTGGACCCGCACATCGACGCGCTTGTACGCCACGCGGGTGGACACAGCAACGTTCTCCACTGTGAACTTCGGCCCCACCTTGCCACGCGCACCCGACGCGGTGATCGTGAGCGCCTTGCCAACGCTCTCAAGGCGCACCGTGCGTTTGCCATCACGCCCTACCGGGCCCTCGCGCACAACAAGCTGTGCTGGACCGCGATAGCTTGCTCCGCCCTTGCCATCCTTGTTGGTGCTGATAATCACCCGTGCACGCCGTGCGAGACGCAACATCGTTCCAGGCTCGACGTTGACCACTTTGCCACGGCGTACCTGCAAAAACCGACGTGAACCAGGCGTTCGAATGAAGACTCTCCCACGACCTGCCGCCCGCAAGTAGAAGACCACTTCGTCACCCACCACCACACGGCTATCATCACCTGCGTCTGCAGGACTGCTATCTGGGGGACCTGCATCAGGTTCGGCTTTGATGCCAATGGAGATTTCCTGCCCTGCGATGACCTTCTCTTCTTGGCCATCTGGGCGAAGAATTGTTGCAGCACCGAGGCTGACGACGAGCTTGCCGCCGTCTCCCTCGCGCATCACGAGCACCTGGGAGTTCCCCCCAAGCGTGATCCTCTGCTCCCCAACGAGGATCGTGATCGGTGCGCCAGAAACTTCCGCGCCCGATCCCTCCACGCTGCCTTGCTCGAGCCCCAATGAAAGGCTATTGGCGCCTCCCTTGAAGCGAACCACCGAATTGGGCTTGAGCTTCAGACTGCCACCCTTACGAAAACGCAGGTGAGCTGTGCTCTTGGGCCCGGTGGAGATGGAGGCGCCTGCAAGGAGCACCACCCCCGCCTTCGCCGGCTGTGAAGGAGCACCCTCCTTAACGGAAAGGGTCACTTCCCCACTGAATTGCACAACTCGTGCAAGCCAATCCTGTGGAGTCTTTTTGTCCTTGGTGCCACAGGCTGGTAACCCAGCGAGCAGCGCAAGCGCAGCTGTTAATAGGGCCGCCTTGCTCAGTGGGCTCCGCCCTCTGAGCACAGGAAAACGTACTTGTTTTTCACGCAGAAGCACCTGTGTAACCTCCAAGAACGCACGCCCAGCGACTTTCTCACAGTCCTCAACAAAGCGCAATTACCTCGACTTCCTTAGCGTTTAGAGCTCTCGATGAGGGTTGGGTCGAAGCCGGCCGGAGCGTCGAAACCCAGCAAGAAGAGCACCGTTGCTGCAACCTGGCTCAATCCAGCACCCTCCTGTGTGGGATCGAGTTGATATTCACCCGCAAAGGTAGGGTCATAAACAACGAAGGGCACGGGATTGAGGGTGTGGCTGGTTTTGGCGCGGAAGCCACCATAAGGGTCGGAGACAAAGCTACCGTCCTTGGCACGCTCAAACATTTCGTCGGAGTTTCCATGGTCAGCCGTGATGAGGGCGACCCCGCCAGCCTTGTCTAGGGCCTCAAGCAAGCGAGAGAGACAGAGATCGACCACCTCCACAGCAAGGCGAGCTGCTCGCGAATCTCCTGTGTGCCCAACCATGTCCCCATTGGCGTAGTTGATGCGCATGAAATCGTAGCGGCCACTCTCCAGCGCCTCGATGGTGGCGTCCGTCACCTCTGCGGCCTTCATCCACGGCCGCTCATCGAAAGACACCCGATCGGAGGGGCACTCCACATAGTCCTCCAACTCCGCATCGAACTTCCCGCTTCGATTCCCATTCCAAAAATACGTTACGTGGCCAAATTTCTGCGTTTCCGCGCAGGCAAATTGTCTCAGGCCATTCTTCGCCAGGTACTCCCCCAAGGTGCGCTCAATGGAGGGTGGAGACACCAGAAAGCGCTTTGGAAGCCCCAAATCGCCGTCGTATTGCATCATGCCCGCGTAGACCACCTTTGGCCTGCGTTGGCAGTCGAACACACTGAACTCCTCATCATCGAACGCCCGAGTAATCTCGATCGCACGGTCCCCCCTGAAGTTAAAGAGGATGACGCTGTGGTCATCTTCAATGGTCCCCACCGGCTCACCATCCCGAGTGATCACAAATTCGCCGAGGTTCTGGTCCGTCACCCTTGGATCATCGCGGCGGTAACTCTCCACCGCTTCCCTGGCGCTCGCAAAAGAGCGGCCTTCGCCCAAAACGTGAGCCTTCCACCCGCGCTCGACGATGGACCAATCCGCCTCATAACGGTCCATGGTGACGAGCATTCGGCCGCCACCAGAGGCGATTACATAATCTCGCTCACCCTTGGTGTTAATCTCCGCGAGGGTCGCTTCGAGGGCGTCGATGTAGGTCAGGCTGGTCTGGGGCCCCACGTCCCGCCCATCGAGCAATGGGTGCACCCGCAGCGCTGTGATCCCCTCCACGTCGCAACGCTGAATCAGCGCCGTGAGCTGATCGATGTGACTGTGCACGTTGCCATCGCTGAGCAGCCCGATGAAATGCATCGGCGTATTCTTCTCACGACAATTGGCAACCAAACTCCTCCACGCCTCGCCTGCGAAAAGAGATTCATTGTCGATGGCTTCGTCCACCAGCTTGGCGCCTTGATCATAGACACGTCCTGCCCCCAAGGCGTTGTGTCCAACCTCAGAGTTCCCCATGTCCTTGTCGCTGGGCAAGCCCACCGCTTTGCCGTGGGCGAGCAGGGTGCGAGATGGGCATTCGGCCACCAAACGGTCGAAAGTTGGGGTCTCAGCGCAGAATACGGCGTCCCCTTCATCTCGTGGACCGACGCCCACGCCATCGAGCACCACCACGACGACAGGCCCTTTGCGTGGCGCGAAGGCGTTCTTCTCCAGTGTCCAGTCGCTCATCATTCTCTCCAGATGCTCTGATTCGACCCTGCCCCTGCTTGGGGCGAGCTGAACCTATCGTCCTGTAAAGACAAGAGTTAAGTTGTTCGCTGGCATCGCCGCTTGCTCACGCAAGTCAAAACCCGCGGCATCCGCGACAGCCACCACCGCCTCCACGTCGCGCAGGCCCAGAGCAGGATTGCGCGCCCGGAGGGTGGCGTCGAAGCGCTGATTTCCAGCGCTATTGAACACGCCACCAAGGCGGAAGGGGCCGTATATCACACACGGCGCCCCGCTGACGAGAAGCGCTCGCCCGCCGGCGAAGAGCCCCTCGCACACAGACCAAGGCGCGATGTGCAGCAAATTGACGCACACCAGCCCTTGGGCGTCTGTCATGGCCCAAGGTTGAACACACACGTCGAGGTCGAGGGGTGGCGAGAGGTTGGCGATGTTTCTATCTTTGCAACGCGACTCGATGGCCTCCCGTGCCTCAGGGTCTGGATCGGTGGGTTGCCATATGAGGTTTGGGAAACGGCCAGCAAAATACGTGGCGTGTTGTCCGGTGCCACTGGCCACCTCGAGCATGCGCCCTTTGGGGGGCACCCAGCGGGCGAGCACGTCGGCGATGGGCGCCTTATTTCTGTCGGATGCTTCACATGTCGGTCTCATGAGAACGATCTAGCGCGTGGGACGCGGTGGCGCAAAGGGTTGGAAACGTGGCCAGAAAGTCCACTTGAAAAGCAGTGCGACGACCCTTGACACCTCTAAAACCGTGGTCTATACGCTGTACTCGTTGATGCGGGGTGGAGCAGTCCGGTAGCTCGTCGGGCTCATAACCCGAAGGTCATAGGTTCAAATCCTGTCCCCGCTACTCGGAAACGCGGAGTTGGCTAAATGCTGACTCCGCGTTTTTTTTGGGCCATGGTTCCTCCAAATGAGGGGGCTGCTTTGGAGGGGTCATCCCGTCCCTGGTAACCGGGAAGAGACGTGAGCGCAGAGTAAGGTAAGTGCTGCGTTTCATCTACGCACCTGGTGCGATCCGGGAACTCTTGTATGCCGATGAAATACCTGCATCTCCTTCCGGGGCGCCAACGGGAGCGCAGACGCGGTAATCCAAACAGATGGCAGTTCGCTTGCCTTGGTCACCCGAGGGGTGACTTTCGAGGGCACTGACTTCGACGGTCTTGAGCCCATTGATGACCCTGACCCGAAAATGCTGGAGCAGTTCACCCTCGCGCAAGGGGATCTCTGTGGCCCCGCGAGAAGGGCACAGGCTATCGTGGTTAGGCTTGATCGAGGTGAGAGCAATGCTGCGGATGGCAGGATGGCTGACGGGTTCGGTGGTACGAGCCGCGACAACTCTTAGGTGTTTCGACTCCCGTTATCCGCCAATCCGTGCATGGCGCTCGTCATCGAAGTGTCTTTCGGGAACACAATCCGAATTAAAGCAGCAGTTGCCTGAGAGGTTTGAGCCATAAAGCCAGAAACCAAGCTTGTGATTTCAGCCCACGATGTGGAGTTCACTTACGATCAGCTCGATTCGAACGCCATGACCTTCATCCTCGATGAAGGCTATTTCTCCATCAGTTCATGTGTCTACCTAGAGGACGACGAAAAGCTAAACGAGCTGTACTTCGAACTCGGTGACCAGGGCGACTCGCAGTACGGTGGTTTGGAAAGGGCCGTCCTCCATGACGACAAGATCGTTCTGGTATTTCATGGAGAAGATCTCTTCTTGGAGAGGTTCCAAACCATCGAGGTGAAGGTTGCGCGACCGGCCCCGATTTGGCGCATCTACCCCCGCAACATGCGCCATTTAGCCCTCAGTCGTCACGACCGGCCTCTATTTGGCGCATGCACGCGCCATTTAGCCCTCGGTCGTCACGACCGGCCCCGATTTGGCGCATCTACCCCCGCAACATGCGCCATTTAGCCCTCGGTCGTCACGACCGGCCCCGATTTGGCGCATCTACGCGCCA
>JAFCZD010000975.1 GCA_019314525.1 Deltaproteobacteria bacterium | reverse complement strand
GACAGCGCTCCCGCGGACGCGCCTGTGGACGCTGGTATGCCTGATACCTCAGTCGAAGCCGGTCAGTCTTTGCCAGACAGCTTCGACGGAGCGCTCGCAGTGGACATCGCTCCTGACCAAGGTCCAGCCGGCCTGGAGCTTGCGGTCGCAGGAGATTACCCCAGTCGCCCCGCGGTGGCCTTCAACGGGGCCAGCTATTTGGTGGTCTGGTACGAGTCTGTGCTCAACGCCCCCGACCCTCACCTTATTCGAGCACAGCGGGTCTCTGCGCTGGGGGATCTTCTTGGCCCGAGCATTCTCATCGCAGGCATGAATGCGAGCGGGGGCATCTACGATCCCGACGTTGTCAGCGACGGAGATGGCTTCCTCGTGGTCTGGCGAGGTGAGGAGTGGGGTGGTGACGCTGCGATCAGGGCCCAACGCATCAGCAGCGGGGGGCTTCTCACCGGCGCACCCATCACGGTCAGCATATCGCCGGAGAATAAGTACGAGCCTGCGGTGGCCTTCGGTGACGGCGTTTACGCCGTGGTTTGGCGCGAGCAGGTGAGCCTCTATTACGTGATGGGGCAGCTTGTTGGCGTGGACGGGACCCTCGTAGGCACAAAGTCCCAGGTTTCGACAGACAACGGCTATGGCATCTCGGTGGCCTCTGGCGCGTCGAATTTTTTGATCTCCTGGTACTACGGATCTGGGGTCTATGGGCGCATGCTCTCTTCTGCGGGCACTCTGGGCGGCGGCGTGTTGACCATCAATAACGCTGATGGCACGAGCCAGGCTCCAGAGGTGGTGTTTGACGGCACGAATTTTCTCGTCAACTGGCAGGATTATCGTAACGCCTCCATCAGCCAATTCGATGTCTATGGTCAACGGGTCAGTGAGGTCGGAGTTCTCGTGGGGTCCACCGCTGGGGTCAATGTCGCGGTGTCGAAAGCTGCAGGGCATCAGCTTTTCCCTCGGCCTATGCACTGTGGGGGGCGGTATCATGTGCTCTTCAGGGATGGGCGCAACACTCCGCAGCAGGTCATCTACCGCCAAGCCATCACAACCGACGGTGTGTTGGAGGGGGCGCTCGTCGATGAAAACACCCACTTCTACACGGGGGAAGGCGCAGTGATCCATCTGGATGTGGCCTGCGGTGGCAGCTCAGCGCTTGCCGTCTGGACCGAAGAACTTCTGGGAAAGCAGAGGGTGATGGGTCTTGTGTTCACCCCTTAGAGGAGCGTTGAAAATGGCGAGTGCATTCATTCGTGGCGTTGCCCTCCTGGCCTTGATCGGTGTGAGCTGTGCCGACGACGAGGAGCGCCGTCGCCTTGGCGATGTCTGCAGCCGAGACGAGGAATGTGCCTCCAATCGCTGCGACGAGCTGGTGTGCAAGGCAAAGCCCCCGGCGGGGTTTGGTGAGTTCTGTGTCCATCCCTTGGAGTGCGCGTCAGAGGTGTGCATTGCTGGAGCGTGTGCGGTGGGCATTCGTGGTGACGGTCAGGCCTGCACTCATGACCTCCAATGCCGCAGTGAGGCTTGTGTGGGCGGTTTCTGCGTCGTGCGTGGTGTGGACGGCGGTGACCCTGACGCCGGGGTGGATGGTTCTGCTTTGGACACGGTGCCAGACTCTCTGCAGTTGGATTCGCAGACCCCTGACGTGGCAGTGGATGTTGCGAGTGTCGATGTCACGGTAGATCTGACCATCACGCCGGACGCCGCGCCGGGTCCGTGGCGTCCGGTGCCGGCTGGCACGTTCACTATGGGTGCTTCACCTGCTGATACCTGCCAGGGCTTCAACGAGACGCAGCGTGTGGTGACTTTAACCCACGCGTACTTGATGAGCCAATCCGAGGTAACCCAGGGAGAGTTCAAGACGCTGATGGGGTATGACCCCTCGTCTTGGACGGCGTGCGGGAGCGATTGCCCTGTGGAGACGGTCAGCTGGCATGAGGCTGTGTCGTATTGCAACGCGCTCTCGAGAGAGGACAACCTCGCGGAGTGCTACACCTGCACCGGAGACGCTCCTGATTTCGTTTGCCAGGAGGCTACGCTTTATCAGGGGCCTGAGGTTTTTAGCTGTCCAGGGTATCGCTTGCCCACAGAGGCC
>JAFCZD010000309.1 GCA_019314525.1 Deltaproteobacteria bacterium | reverse complement strand
TCTCGGCCCCCTCGTGCTCACCCTCGAGAACAAAGGCACAAGCGAAGGACGACCCCTGCAAGAGATCAAGGTGCACACCTCACAAGCGAGGTACCTCAACGCACCCAACCTGCTAGACGAGCCCCTCGAGCGCTTTGCAACCATCACCTTTGATCACCTCAACAAGGGTGACTACTACCTGACGGTGATCCGCAAGACCCTCGCGTTGCCCAACAGCGACCTGATCGCCCTCACCACAGCAGAGCCCCTCGCGCTGCAGGGCGGACATGTGGTGGTGTGGGTCTTCGATGAGTCCTTTCGCGTCTTCGATGCTGTGAGCACACGCGACGCGGGCGTGGCAGACGCTCACGTCAATTTGAGTGACGCTGGCGCTGATCTGACGGATGCTGGCGCTGACGCTGATCTGGCTGATGCCAACAGTGACCTGATCAATAGTGACCTGATCAATAGTGACCTGACCAACACTGACCTGACCAACACTGACACTGACGCCGACGCTGATCTGACGGACACTGACACCAACGCTGATCTGGCCGATGCTGGCGCTGACGAAACAAGCCCAGACGGCGCCTAAGGCGCTCCTCCACCACCCGAGATCACCGGTGACCAGGGTTACATAGTCGCGCAAACAAATAATCTATCATTAAGATAGAAAACTATGTTTACCTAGCCCACCAGACGCCACATACTTGATACAAGTTTGATGGGGCCGCAAGCTCCCGAAAGTGCTTGTTCTAAAAAGCCCGGCAACCTCACGGTTGTCGGGCTTTTCCAATAGTCCCCACCGAGGAAAACTTCCTCATCAATCCTCAACGCGCTGAGGTGGGAAGAATCAGTGCAGCCGTTGAAGGTCCCTTTTCCTTCGATCCCCGCCTCTTTTCTTAGTCGTTCTATGCAACCGCCGAGTAACACTGCCATTTCTGGGGAGCTTTACTTAGCCCCCTACCCTCTGCTTCGAGGTCGCACCTAGATCCACCGTCGCTGCCAGCACGGCGAGGAAGGGCACCACATGCCGTGCGGCCACCTCATAGGCGCTGCGCTTCTTCTGCTCCACGATGCCTATTGAGAGCAGCTCTTTGAGGTGATGATAGAGCTGACCCGGCGACGACAAGCTCAACGCTTGCTGCAGCTCGGCGCTGGTCTTGGGGCCGGTGAGCAGCGTCTTGATCAACGAGAGGCGCTGGGGGCTGGCGAGCACGCTCAGCACCGCCGAAATCGACGCCATGGAGACATCCGCTAGGCCAGGTGCGGGCCGCTCCATCTCCCAGAGGTATTCCCGTTCGCCGAAGGTCACCGCGCCACCATAAACCACCGCGCCTTTGACCTCTTTGCCCTCGTAGGGCCCTCCCTGCCGCGCGCGTAGAGCGTCGAGGATTCCCAAATCTACGGGGCTGATGCTGGCAAGCGCTGGCGTCTCCTCAAGCTTCGACTCCAGGGCGTCAACGCGCTGCAGCAGTTCGGCGACCTGGGCCTCAAGGGCGATGCGCCACTCTTGTTGGGGCTCTTTTGGGGATGACATCAAGGAGCCTGCTTAATCAGAAACCCATCGAGGAGGTAGGGCATGGTGGACTGTGCGGCGAGGGTCACGTGGATCGCAGCGTTGGCGCAGAAGAGCTTGAGCTTCAACCTGCCTCGCCCTTTGTCCTCAACGAGTTCGTAACGGGTGCAAAGGCCGATCTTAGTGTTTAGCGCTTGTAGAAAGGCATGCACTTGAGTCTCAGGGAGCTGCTTGAGAAAGACCTTTGAGAAAATCTCTGCAACCTTGGCCTCTTTGGGATGATTGATCAGCGCCAGCATACGGGGACCGATGGCAGCGATGAGCTTGGCATCACTGGTGTTTTGGCTGCTCTGCTTCTTGCTCATCTGACCAGGCTCAAAGCCCGCGAGGATTTTCAGGGCATCTTTGCCCAACCTCCCGGCATGGGCGACGCCCTTGAGACCACCGGTGCTGAAGAAGATGATGGCGCCATTCTTACGAATCGGATCGATGCCGACCCATGCGCAATAGGCGTAGGTGGCGCCGTTATGCCAGACGATCTTCTTCAGCTCTGGGCCCTCTTCGACGACCCAGCCAAGGCCCATGGGGCTACTGGCGGGGGTCTCCGCTTTGTCATGCGAGGCGGCAACGCTCTTTGCGCTAAGCACATTGGACATGGAGTGGGGGTTGAGCTGGAAGGCGAGAAATTTGGCCATGTCGTGCACCGTTGAATAGAGGCCACCTGCGGGCTCTATGGCGCCAAGAACCCACGTGTTCTTGGGTCGCTTGAACTCACCTCCCACGCGCAGGTAGCCGGGAAAGACACGCCCTCTTGCATAGCCCTTCTGCTGCCATCGGGTGGCAGACATCTGCAAAGGGTCGATGATGTGGCGCTCAATGTGAGCCCGGTAGGACGTGCCGCTGGCGCGAGCCACCACCAAGCCAGCGAGGGCCATGGCCACATTGGAATATTCCATTTGCGTGCCTGGCTCGAAGCGAAGCTTGGTGTTTTTCACGCTCGCCAAGAGCTGAGCCTCGGTAATCGCCACGCCTCGCGTCCAGTCGATGGATCCATCTCCAAGGGGCGGGATGCCTGAGCTGTGGCGGAGCAGGTGCTGCACAGATACGGGTTTTTTACCCGCTGGCGAGAGCACAGCCGCGAGCTCTGGCAGATATTTCGCCACAGGATCCGCGAGCTTCAGCTTGCCTGCGTCTCGCAGCTGCAGGACCGCCATGGCCGTGAAGGTCTTGGTGACGGAGCCGAGGCGAAAGACCGTCTCGCCAGTGATGCCCTTGGCGGCAGGAGAAGCGCCATAACCTTTGACGCTAACAAGCTTTCCGGCGCGAATGAGGCCCACAGCCATGCCAGGGAGGGCTTGTTTGTTTGCCTCGGTGGAAGCGAGGTTATGGATCCTCGCCAGAGCGGGGTCTGTCGCTTGGGCTGCCCTTTGGGGGCCGTTCATGGGAGCCAAGGGCTTGCTTGGCGCGCAACCAAGCAGGGTGGGGACAAGGAACATGGTGAGGATTGACGTCTTCATGTTGCACCTCCGGTCGAAGTGACTGGACTTCTAGAGTTCCGGAGTTCGTGTGTCAAGTGAGTTGTATTTTTTTGGAATCCAAGTAGATCCCCGCTTTCGAGGCCGTCGCGAAACTGTTCTGTCATTCCCGCGCACGCGGGAATCTTTTTGGTCTCCTAGATGCCCGCTTTCGCGGGGATGACGTGGGGTGTCCCCTACTCCGCCCCCGCCATGGGCAGGCGCAAGGTCACCTCGGTGCCTACGCCCTGCTCGCTCTCGACCTCGATGCGCCCCCCGTGGTCCTCCACGGCGCGATAGGCGATGGCGAGACCCAGGCCCACGCCCACCCCTGCTCCACGGGTGGTAAAGCCAGGCTCGAAGATATGCGGTAAATGCTCAGGCGCGATGCCCCGACCCGTATCGCTGATGCGTACGAGCACCTCTTCGCCCTCATGCAGGGTCGAGATCGTCACCGTCCCGGGACCGTCAATGGCCCGCACGGCGTTGGAGAGCACGTTCATGAACGCCTGATTGAGGCGCTCTGCGTCACCCACCACCAGCGGAATCTCATCAAACTTCCGCTCGGCGGCGATGCTCTCCCCAAAGCGGAAGGCCAAGAGCTTCAACGCACTCTCGAGCCCCTCTCGCAGATCTACGGGGACATGAGGTGCGCGATCGAGGCGGGCGAAGCTCTCCAGCGACTCCACCACCCGTGAGACACGACGTGTCGCCTCGCGCATGGTGGGCAAGGTCTGACCCATGACACGCAGTGAACGCATAGCCTTGCGATTTCCAGCGAGGGCGGGGCAGCCTTCTTTGCACTCCTCCAAATTCGTCGCCACACGCTCCAGCACATCAACATTGGCCACCAAAGAGCCAAGGGGGTTATTCACCTCATGGGCGACCCCTGCGGCGAGCCCCGAGAGGGACTTGAGGCGCGATGACTCCGCCGTGTGCACCACGTGGGAGCGCTGCCAGCGAAGATGCTCGTTTTGGTGCTCTAGCTGAGTGGTGCGCTGCTTGAAATAGTCGTGTTGCTGGATCTGCCCGAGGCGGCGGTCGACAATACCCCAGCGTAAACGGTAGAGCAGCGCCGCAAAGAGCGCCCCGCCCAAAGAGAGCAGCGAGAGGTAAATCCCCAGCGCCAACGCGCCATGATCGAGGGGGCTCGTGAGCGAGTTGTAGGAGAGGATCGTCCCAGTGAGGGTGGCCACGGTGACTGCCACGGCCAGCAGCAGCGCTTGAAGCGGTCGATAGACCATCAGCGCCACGGTGAGCACCAAGAGTAAGGGGATCTGTGCGGCTATGTGAGCTCCGCTATCATGAGAGGCATCGTGATATCCCACCGCCACCGTCAAACTAAGCGCGATCAAGAGGGTGGCAACAAGCCAGCGTGCGTGGCGGCGCCCCCAGGCCCGCTGCGCCAAGATCAGCACCGAGAGCCCACTGAGCCCCATCAACGCGCCAAAGGCCTTAGCCTCGGCGAACGTGCCTCCAGCGTCGACCAGAAGGGCCGCGCAGCAGGCGGTCGCGTAGAGCACGCCCACCATGCCCAAGATCATCATGGCGAGACCATTTTGCCATGCAAATTCCAGGCGATGCGCGGGGTTGTCCGCCTCGCGCGGGGGGCGAAATAGGCGCTTTAGGCTGCGCCGACTGCCCACATCCCACACAAACGTGACGTTGGGCTCGAGGGCGGGGCGCTCAGAGTTAAGGACACTCATATATGTTAGTTATGCACCCATATGAACGTCACGCCAGCCCACAAAGCTGCTCTAGCACCCTCGCTACTTCCAGCGGATGCTGCCCCACCGCGGTCTCGTCGGAGAGCACGATCCCCGCAAAACCATCACGCTGGGTTTGATAGAGGTGCACCACCTCGCTCCGCGTCGGCTCTGTGGCGACGCTCAGATGCCCCAGCACCTCCCCCGCAAGAATCGCGGGTTTTTTCGACGTTTGCATCCACTGCACGAAGCGCTCTTGCAAGGGCCCGAGCTGAAGCAGGCCCGCCTGCGCGCCGAGGTCTCCGCGGCAGAGCCAAAGCTCGTCGAAGGCGCCCTCGATGGCGTCAAGGTGGGCGAAGGCCTCGGGGCGTTCAATCTTGGCGACGAGAGGTGAAGAGGTGAGCCCACACAGCAAACGCGCTTCTTCACCGGTGTGCACAAAAGAGAACGCATAGCTGATATCGAGCCCCGTGAAAGCCTCGCCCACCTCTATGGCGCGGCGATCCCTGGAGCCCAGCGCCGCGTAGGGCACAGGGTGATCTGCGCGGTTGATGCCCTTGTGGCTCGAGAGCATGCCGCCACGTTCAACGAGGGCACGCACACCCTGGGGCGTGGGATCTTCGAGCAAGCGCAAGATCACACGGCCGTCGTCTGCGCTCAGCCGCTCTCCTTTCCGTGTTGCGCTGAAGAGCTCTGGGTGGGGCACGGGTAAAACACCAGCCTCATCGCTCGACGCGCAGGGCACGAGCTGAACTTCGCCCTCGACCCTCCTCGGTGTACTCAAGCGGCCCAGGCGCATCTTGGCGCCCTGCAGATCGATCACCACCTCACGACGGGGCATGCCTGCGTCTGCCAGGCCAACGAGACGTGTGAGCCACGTGTGCAGCGCCTGGGCATCGAGGTGTGAAGCATTGAGGCGAAAGCGGCAGGCTACTCGCGCCAAAGCGCGGATGATGGTCTCGTGCGTTGAGGCTGGCCCAAGGGTCGCGGTTACACGCAACGACGGGGCCGGCGAAGCGGTCACCATCGCGAGGTGCTGGATCGCCCCGTAACCTTGGGAATGCGCACCCGTGGACCGATGGAGAAGCTCACGCGCCGCAGGTTGGGGTAGGCCTCGCCGTCGATCACCGGCGCTAGAAGCTCATCGCCTTGGGCCTCCACCACCAACTCTTTGCAAGGCCCATCGTAGCTGTTGGAGGCCTTGAACGCGCCGCCGGTGATCATGCGGGGCACGTTGGCGAGGATCTCACGTCCGGAGGGAGCGCCAACGATAGCGTGCAGCTGACCCAGCGTGTCCGCATGGTGAAAATAGCGTAGAATGTTACCGAGGTTGATGCTCATGGCGGCCACATGAATGCCAGTGAAGGCCTCTGGCGCCATGAGCTTGCCATCGATCCAAACCCTCGCGGGGGTCGGTCGAAAGATGTCTCGCGCGTATTCCTTGAGCAGGCGCGGCATGCCCGGGAGACCACGCAGTGGAGAATAGGCCACCGGATAAGACGCGAAGAGCTTAACGATAACGCTCAGCATGGTGCTCGACGTGTGGCTTTCGGCCTCAAAGAGCTTCTCGAAGAAGCGTTGCCCCACTCCACCGCCAGCCACCGCGAAGCCCAGGGTCTTCACGGGCCGCTCGCCCGCGTCGGTGACCTCGATGCCCTCGACGCGCAGGGAGTCCACCTCGACCTCTTCGATCTGCTGGCCAGCCTCGAGGGCGTCGCGCAACCGCTCGAGGATAACCTCAGCGCTGCCGGAGAGCCCCACGTTCTTGGCGACGAAGTCGATGCTGCCGCCATTGGTGGGCACGGCTAGGGGGAGCGTCATGCCACGAAACTCATCCTCGTCGAGCACCTCGAGCCCCCGCCGTAACATCCAGTGCAGGGAACCATCGCCACCATCCGCCACCCAATAGCGCGCTCGCTTGCGCAAAAACTCGCGTAGTACCGGTTTAATAGCTTCGGTGTCCGAGGTCTGATGGACCTCACCCATATCACCGACCACCGCTTGGAGCTGCTCCAAACGCTGGGGACGACCCTGGTTCTTGCGACTATGGGGGTTGGTGATGACGCCAATTTGCATAGCAATACCTCTAGACTCCATCGAGTCGGCCACGCGGGGCG
>JAFCZD010000974.1 GCA_019314525.1 Deltaproteobacteria bacterium | reverse complement strand
GGGCGCTGGCGCGGGCGACGTGTCACGCGTTGGCGCGGGCAGCGACGCACCATCGGCGGAGGGCACGCCCTCCACTCCGGCATCTCGCTGCATGGGCACATCGTCCAAGCCGACCACCTGCCTGTCGCGGAGATCGGGCCGCTCGGTGCAGGCAGGCGACGTGAACGCCAGGGTGAGGGTGATAACAAAGGTGAGAGGTTGGCAGAGATTGCACATGACTCACGACATTGCAGTCTTCGTACCAGCTGCGTGCGTCGCCCAAAGGGCCGAAAATGCAGCGCAGCCTGAGCAAAGGTAGCGCGACTCGAGGCTGGAGGTCGTGCGATGGGAGGGGTTTGTACGACGGATGTACCACCAAAACTCTTCTCGGCGCCTGCAAACTTCTTGTTATGCTCGACCCATGGCATGTGGATATCGGACTTTGCTGCTCTTGGGCATGGGGTTGTCTTTCACGGGCTGTGTGCGAGCTGGCTTCAGCGGCATACCCTCGCAGGCGGACGGAAGCACCCAGGATGCAAACACCCAGGACGCAAACACCGAAGACGCGATCCCAGGTGGAGCTGTCGCAGTGGCCGGTGGCGCGGCGCATACGTGCGCGCTGATGAGTGGTGGCAGGGTGTTCTGCTGGGGCGAAAACGCCAATGGGCAGCTTGGCAATGATAGCACCACGCCCGAACCTGCACCTGTCGCTGTGCTTGGCCTCGAAGACGCTGTGCAGATCTCTCTTGGGCGTCTGCACAGCTGCGCCCTGCGGGCCACAGGCAGGGTGGTGTGCTGGGGTGGGAACAGCTTCGGCGCCTTGGGAGATGGCACCGGAGCAGAGGCGCACGTCCCGGTGGAGGTGAATCTGCAAAATGTGGCGGCGGTCAGCGCGGGTCGCTATCACACCTGCGCGATGCTCTCCAGCGGAGGAGTGAGGTGTTGGGGATTGAACGACGATGGGCAGCTTGGCAATGACAGCACTGAGAACACTCGATCACCTGTGACAGTGGCGCTCATGGATGACGCCAAGGCTATCTCGGCGGCCGCCGTTCACAGCTGTGCCCTGCGCGCGACGGGCAAAGTCGTCTGTTGGGGTTCCAACAGCAGTGGTCGTCTTGGTGATGGTAGCGCTCTGGCCCACTCTCTAGTCCCCGTGGAGGTTGTTGGCCTCTCAGATGTTTCCTTGCTTGCCGCAAATCGGAACCACACATGCGCAGTGGTCGACGGCGGCCGAGTCTTTTGCTGGGGCGCCAACCCCTTTGGGCAGCTTGGCGATGGCACGATAATTCCGCACACCACCCCTGTCTTGGTGACGTCCTTGAACCAGACCCTAGGGCTCGCCGTGCGCACTTGGGACCATTGCGTTGCGTTGCGGGTTGGAGGCGAGGTGGTGGCTTGGGGGCGCAACGACTATGGACAGTTGGGCGATGGCACCTTCGAGGAGCGCCATAGCCCGGTGGTAGCTACGGGGTCTTTGAATGCAGTGGCCATTGGCGCTGGGCATCAGCATAGCTGCCTCATCACCCGCCTGGGGGCTGTGTATTGCTGGGGCAAAAATGGGAGTGGGCAGCTGGGTGATGGCACGATCATCAATAGCCCACTGCCATTGCACGTTGCCTTTCAGCCCTGAGTCAGCAGCCTGAGTCAGCAGCCTGAGCCAGCGGCCTAAGCCAGCCTCCACAAAAGCACACACCGGTTTGCATCGGGGCATCAGATCGCTCACGTTTCAATTGTGAAGACATACACCCGATGGAAAAAGGAGAAGTTTGTGATACATATGGGATTTATTGCACTATCTGGGTTCGCCCTCATCTCGGTTCTCCTTCCGGCCAACGCCACCGCCGCTCAAGTGGGTGACCGCGTTGCCACGGTGCAGGTAAGAAACCTCGACAACAAAGCCGCCAACGTGCCCGACCTCGGAAAGAAGGTCGTGGTGCTCTTCTATCTCGACCCCGATGTGCGCGGGCAGAACAAGCCCTTTCACAAGGACCTGATCCAGGCCAAGCTCAGCCCGCAGAAGCATACGCGCATGGCGGTGGTGAACCTCAAAGACACCACCAAGCCTCATAAGCCTCTCCTTGGGATGTTCGCCAAACGATCCGCGAAGATGAAG
>JAFCZD010000973.1 GCA_019314525.1 Deltaproteobacteria bacterium | reverse complement strand
GTCGTCGTCTGAGCCAGTGTCACTCTCAGCATCCACGTTGTCTTCCGGGTCTTCGTCTTCGCCAGCGTCGCTCTCGCCTCTCTCAGGTGCCTCTTTCTCAGCCGCCCCGTCGTCTTCAGGCCCTTCACCACACACCTTGCAGCGACCATTGGGCCCGATGACGCCGATACAAGCACCATCACTGCACAAGCGGCGCTGTTCGAGATCAAGCGGTTCAGCGTCCTCGTCAGCGTCCTCGTCAGCGTCCTCGTCAGCGTCAGCGTCGGTCTCCGCGTCGGTCTCCGCGTCGGTCTCCGCGTCGGTCTCCGCGTCGGTCTCCGCGTCGGTCTCCGCGTCGGTCTCCGCGTCGGATTCCGCGTCGGTTTCCGCGTCGGTCTCCTCGTCGGTTTCCTCGTCGGTTTCCTCGTCGGTCTCCGCGTCGGTTTCCTCGTCGGCGGTTACCACGTCTTCTTCGTTCTCGTGTTCGATTCTTGAAGAGCGCGTCGAGCTTGCTCTTGGCTTTGGCGGATGAGTCGTCCTGATCTGGGGCTGCGTCGCGATTCTTGATCTCGTATTGTGCGCAGAAGTTCGCCTCTTCGCGATCACGAATAAAATCAGCAACGGTCTCCAGACACTCATTGTGCACGCTGGGGTCGTAGAAACGGCAGTTTCGACAGCAGTGCATATTTGCACCACAGTGGTCACAGGTATCGAGGCGTGTAACCTTCACCCCAACTGTGATGATCAAATCGAGTTCATTGGAGCACTTGTAACAGTAGTAAGCCAAAGGGATAACACTCCTTTCTTGTGGCTAGACCTGCTCGGCGGAAACACTGAACCGTTCAGAGTCGACGCCAAAATCTGTGTTGCACTGCGAAGATCTAGCAGCGCTCATGTAGCATCGCCGGCCCCTAAGGGTCAACGTGGGCCGCGCCAGCTACCACAGGCACATGGAGTTGTAGGAGATTTTGCCTTTCTCGGTGAAGGGCTTGAAGGCGCCCACCGTGCCGCTCGGCGATATCTCGAACGACACTGAGGGTGAGCCCAAGGCCGCTCTTGGCGATGCCCGCTTCATCGAAGGGATCCAGCTCGGCCTCACCATCCCCAGTGGGGCGCGCAGGCACGCCGTTGTCGCTGACCGTGATCACCGCAGAAGCTTGGTCCCCTTTGAGAGAGAACTCGATCTTCGGTTCCGAAACGCTGGCCTCGGTGATGGAACGCCGCGCGTTGAGCAGCAGGTTCAAGACCGCTTGCGCCAGCTCGGGTTGAGAGCCTTCTATCCAGAGGCCTGGCTCGATGTGCACCGCCAGGGTCGCGACACCATCCAGATCATGTCTCACGAGGTTGACCAAAGAGCAGCAGAGCTCGCCAAGTTCGAACGTGGTGTGATGACCCTGCGCGCCACGCGAAAAGAGCTGCAGCATGCGCACGACCTCCGCGATACGCGCCACCCCCTCGCGACAGCGATCGAGCATGCGTCTCCCGTGCTCCCTTTCGCGCTCGAGCACCACAGCGTCAGCGCCTGCCTGGCGGCCAAGCTCTGCCATGGTTTCGATGGTACGCAGCAGATAATCGAGGTTTGGGGTGATGAACATGGTTGGATTGTTCACCTCGTGTGCAACCCCCGCGGCCAGCGCCCCCAGGGACGCGAGCTTCTCGCTCTCGGCGAGCTGCGATTGTGTCTCCACCAGGTGGCCGAGGGTGTCTTCCAGTTGAGCCGCACGTTGGGCAAGGGCAACGTTGGCTTCTTCGAGGCTTTTCAACGCCTCCTCCCGCTCACGGCGCAGCATGGCGCGGTCCAGGGCACGTCGCACCTTGAGCAGCACGGCGGGTTTTTGCAGCGGTTTGGTGAGATACCCGAAGATGTCCTCTTCCATCGCGCGGATGGCGGTCTCCAGGGAGTGATCCCCTGTCATCATCAGCCGCGCCACATGGGGCAACTCCTGACGAGCGATACGAGCGACCTCGAAGCCGTCCTCTTCAGCCTGGAGGTGGCGGTCGATAAAGATCAGATCGGGTTGGTGATCAGCGATGCGTTCTCGGGCTTCCGTTACCGAACGGGCGACGATGACGTTGTAACCTTCAGGCTGGAGCATCGAGCGTAGGGCCTCGCAGATGGTTCGCGAGTCGTCCACGATTAAGATTTTCTCCCCAACAGCCATGTCCCCAATATCCCTTTACTACACGCCCTTTTGCGAGGCGACCGCGCGCGCGATTGACAGCAGCGGTGATGTCTGGCTCTACTGCAGCATTCAGCGGCCGTAGCCGCCACTCCGAGGCAAGCAAAACATGTACGAAACATCAGATATTCGCAAGGGGCTGAAGTTCCAAATCGACGGTGTGCCCTACATCGTGGTGGGCTTCCAATTCGTCAAGCCTGGCAAGGGTAATGCCTTTGTTCGCACCAAGATGAAGAACATGCTCACGGGCGCGGTGCCAGCCAGCCAATATGGAAGAGCGGCAGATGCAGTATCTCTACCCTGAGGGCGAGAACTACTGCTTCATGGACCAATCGACCTATGAGCAGGTCTTCGTGCCAGGCGATGTGGTAGGCGAGGCTGCTAAGCTGATGCCCGACAACCTCGAAATTTCAGTGCTATTTTTTAGCGAGCGGCCCGTGGGCATCACCTTGCCCAACTTCGTTGAGCTGCAGGTCACCGAGACCGAGCCTGGGGTGAAGGGGGACACGGCTACGGGGGCGACCAAATTGGCGACCCTCTCTACGGGAAAAGCCGTGCAGGTGCCGCTCTTCGTTGAAGAGGGGCAGTGGCTGAAGATCGATACGCGCGAAGGTGGATCCTACGTCGAGCGCGTCAAGAAGTAGCCCCACCGATGCCCCCCCAAGAGATGCGGGGACGCCTGCTGGCGCTAGACGTCGAACGCCACGTCGTGTTGCTGG
>JAFCZD010000308.1 GCA_019314525.1 Deltaproteobacteria bacterium | reverse complement strand
CCAGCTTGGCGCCCTCCCCTCCACGTCCCGCGACGAGGTGCTGCACCCAGCCCAGGAGCGCGTGACTATCCGCCTGCTCTGGGTCGAGCTCCACGGCCCGCTCTAGCAGCTCCAGCGCGCGTCCTGTTTGACGTTGACGCAGACGCGCCTGGGCCTCGCGGAAGGCAATCTCCGCCTCCAAACGTGCCGTCTCTGATGGCTCTGATGGCTCTGATGGCTCTGATGGCTCTGATGGCTCTGATGGCTCTGATGGCTCTGATGGCTCTGATGGCTCTGATGGCTCTGATGGCTCTGATGGCTCTGATGATGCGTCGCTCAACAAGGCATCCAACCCTTGAGGAGAATCCTCGGCCTTCTTCGCCGCAGCGCGAGCGACCCACTCCGCCGGAACCTCCATCACTCCCGAGTCTGCGTCGCCAAAACCATCATCCTCGAACGTCAAGGCCTCCTGCAGGTCAGGCGCAGACGCTGGGCCAAGATCTTGCAAGGCCAGCAGCCGTTCACTGCTATCAGAGCGGGATTCGGCGGGCGGCTCGAGAGAGACCAACTCTGCGGTGTGCAGCGCCATCAACTGGGCAAGGAGGGTTGCTCGATCAGCCGCCCCATCCAGCAACACCTCGAGGGCCTCGCCAGCCCCTTCGATCTTCAGCACGTCATCGCCAAAAACGCGCAGGATCGTGGCAAACTGGCTCCGCCCCAGGGGCGTGAGCCGCACGCAATCACCAAGGCGTGTAGCAAACTCTCCTTCCAGATCTCCGTCGTAGGCGAGGCGCGACAGCGTGCCCAGGACCAGAGGCATCACCTCCAGCGGATAGCGTGGCACCTTCTTGAGAAAATCTTTCCCCGGCGCAAAGGAAAAAGACCCATCAGCCCAACGCAGCGCGTCCAAGAGCCGCACCCGCACCTGCGCGCCCAAACCCGCCTCTACCTGCTCGGTGTCAACCCATTTCAGCTTGATGAGCGCCGGACCAAGGGCGCACTTCAACTCACGGGTCTTGCGCAGCGCCTTGGCCAAGCGCTCCTCGTCAAGCACTCCCTGGGCGAGGAGATAACTCCCCAACGACTCGCCACGCAGATTGGAGTCGATGAAGATTGGCTCGCCATCTATCAAATAGAGCATTTTTTGCACACGCCCTCGCTGCAGCCGGAGCGTGCCCGTTGCCTGCTGAGCGCTAGCTCGCACCAAGACGGTACCAAGGGGGATCGTCTCTATCTTTCCCCGCAAGAGCCCGGAAAAGTCCAGAAGATCGCCATCCACCGCAGTGCTGATGGCCAAGAGGCCGCCCCGTGCCGCGCCGCCTTCATTGTCCTGTCCTGTCATGGGGCCTCCAAACGAAGCTTAGCGCCTTGAACATCCGATGTCAGCGGCTTCACGTAACTCGCAGGTGTGAGGGTGTTTGGCCTGTGCGAGCTCGGACACCGCCAACTGCTCGACGATTCGACCCGACTGCATCACCGCCACGCGGTCGCAGATATCAGGCAGGAGCGCCAGATCATGGGTCACCCAAAGCAGCGCCAAACCCTCTTGCCGACGTAGGTCCCCAAGCAGCTTCAACACTTGCCTTTGTGTCATCGTGTCCAGCGCGCTGGTGGGCTCATCCGCCACCAGCAGTCGTGGACGAGGCGCCAGAGCACGAGCGATAGAGACACGCTGCAGCTGTCCACCCGAAAGTTCGTGGGGAAAGCGGGTGGCCAAAGCCGGGTCGAGCTCGACCTTTTCGAAAAGCTCAGAGACCACCTCCGCGCGCGCCTTGGACCCAAGCTCGGGACGCAGGTAGCGCAGCGGCTCTTCCACTGCAGCCCCCACTCGCCAAAGGGGGTCAAAGGCCGCCTGAGGGGCTTGAAAGACGAGCTGCGCCTGTTTCCAGAAGGCCTGAAGCTCTCTGGGACGGGCTCTTGTCCAATCTCTCCCATTCAAGAAGATGCTGCCTGCATCCACAGGCTCAAGGCGCAGCGCACAGCGAGTCAAGGTGCTCTTGCCGCTACCTGAGGCACCAACGAGGGCGAGGGCCTCTCCAGGCGCGAGCTCGAGATCAACGCCATCGAGGGCCTGCACGACTCCCCCACCCCGCTGATAGCCCTTGGCCAGCCCTTCGACGCGGAGCAGCGAATCAGCCATTGAGGGCCGCCTCTTCGATCAGCTCTCCTAGGGGCCTCTCCCCCACCACTCGCCCTCCATCGAGCACCAAAGCACGCGCACACAGGCGCCCGACAGCGCGCAAATCATGGCTTACCATCAATACCGCGATGCCCAGGCTGCGCCGGAGGGTGAGCAGCAACTCGAGGATCCCTGCTTCTGTCAAGACGTCGAGGGCCGTCGTCGGCTCGTCGGCGATGAGCAGGCGTGGGCGCGGGGCGATGGCCATGGCGATGAGCACGCGCTGTCGTTGTCCCCCTGAGAGTTGGTGGGGGTAAGCTGCACCGATCTCGGCCGGGAGCCCAACTTGCTCGAGGGACTCCTCCACCCCGTCCTTTTCATCTTTGCGTTGCCAACCCTGACGGCGCCGCAGCGCCTCGACGACCTGCGCCTGAATGCGCATCACTGGATTGAGGGCCATGGCCGGCTCCTGGAAAACCATGGCCACCACGCGCCCACAGCGCTCCCGGCGCGCCGCGCTGGAGAGGGTCAACAAGTCTTCTCCGTCCAGAAACAAACGCCCCCCCAAGCTCGCGGAAGGGGGAAGAAGACCCATCAGCGCCAAACCGAGGCTGGACTTCCCGCTGCCTGAGCGGCCCACCAAACCGAGGCTGTCCCCCGCGTTGAGACGCAAATCGATCCCGCGTAACGCCTCCACAGGCTCTCCAGCCACTTGATAGCGGACCGTCAGCCCTTCCACTTCGAGCAAAGCTCGCGCTCTCGGCATGGGGGCAGTTTCCCCCCTGGCGCGCCGCTTGTCCACGTTGAGCAGTGATTCACGAGCTTTGAGGTGCAGCGCGAATGTGCCACCCTAAGCGCAATCATGATCCGTTCCGCGCTCCTATTTTCTCTCCTCGGCCTGGGCATTGGACTCTCGGGCTGTGCCAAACGAACCACCACGCGGCTCATCAACGGCCAGGTGCGCCCTTCACGCTATGTGAGCCCCACCGCCTATGAGCACTACATGCGGGCTACACTGCACCAGCAAAAGGGCAACCATAGGGAGGCTGTACGCCAGCTGCGGCAAGCGCTGATCTTCGATGATAAAGCCCCCTATCTGCACGCGCGCTTGGCCGAATCGCTGCTCGCGTTGCGCAAGTTTCAGATAGCAGCGACAGAGATCCGCCGAGGCCTCGAGCTCGACGCTTCCCACCCTGACGTGCTGCTCGCCGCTGCGCTGCTCGCGACCACGCAGGCACGCTTCAAGGACGCCGAAAAGGTGTTACGCCGCTGCGTCGCCGGCGAGGTGCTCGATGAACGTTGCCCCCTGCGCCTCGCAAGCCTCCTTGAGCGACGAGGACACCCCAAAGAAGCGGCTTCGGTTCTGGACACCCTCGTAGCACGCACGGGATCCCCCACAGGTCTTGTCGCGCGCAGCAAGCTCTGCCTTGCCGTGCTGAACCTCCCATGCGCTGCCAAGAAACTAGAACAGGCCCTCTCACAGCACCGCTCGTTGCCCTGGCTGGTGCAGTTGGCTCGCATCCAGCAGGCAGCGGGAGATTGGACCGCCGCCACCAAGAGCTGGCGAGAGGCCTTTGGACGCAGCTCGTTTTCATTGCGCATCGCACGCCCTCTGCTCGACACGCTGCACCTCGCCCGCAACAAAACGGACGTCGACGACCTCCTCGGCGTGCTAGAGCGTCAGGTTCGAGCCCGCGCCAAAGGCCGCGTCACTGTGGCAGAGCTGATGCTGCGCGCCAAGCGACCCGCACGCGCTCTGGCCTTGCTGGAGCACGTCAAGGAGCTCAAGCCCAAAGAAGAGCTGGTGCGAGCACGTGCCCTGGTGGCGCTGAAGCGGCATGAGGAAGCTCACGGAATCCTGCACAAGCTCCTCGGCGGCCCCATGGCGGCAGATGCAGCGCTCCAAAGGTCCCGCCTCTACGAACGCGCAGGGAAGCTCCAGGGCGCCCTCGCGTTGCTCGAAAGAGTTCAGCGGCGAGCACCCAACGCACACCGGCTGGGCCGTGAACGAGCACGACTACTCATCGACAGGGGTCGAATCAAAGCAGGGCTCGAGATCCTCCGACGGGCAGCGAGCACGAAGCGCGATCCCCACGCGAGGCTCGTGTTGGCCAGGGCTCTAGACCGCGCGGGTCGCTGGCGTGAGGCGATCAAGGAGGCAGAGGCTATTCTCGCTAAAAGCCCAGACCATGCTCCCACCCTAAATTTCATCGGCTATGTGCTCACGAGTCGTGGCAAAAGGATGCAGCACGCGCACACGCTGCTCAAGCGCGCCCACCGCCTTCACCCTTTGGAGGCCTATATTGTCGACAGCATGGGCTTCTGGCAGCTCCGCGCTGGCCACCCACGCCGCGCGATCACGCTGCTCGAGATCGCTCACCGCTTGGACCCCTTCGAGAGCGCCATCGCCGAACACCTCGCCGAGGCGCAAAGCACCCCGTAGACATTCGCAGCGCAGGACGTGATGTAGCAACCTCTGCGCGAATAGGCTATTGAAGCAAAGGTCAGTCGCCAACGTACCATGGTGTCAGGAGCTAATATGTCACCCTCTATCTCCAAAGTGCTCTTGACGCTCATTGCCTTGACGTTGCTGCGCGCTGGCAGTTGTGTACAGATTCAGCGGCCCTATGCTCCTCCCACCGCCGCCCAGGTGTTGGCGGCGATCAAGGCCCGCGCGCTTCGGGTGGGGACCCTCCGAGGTGAGGCGCGCATGAGCTACCGCACCGACCAAGGCCGCATCAAAGCCACGGTGCGAATGATGACTCGCAAGGGAGGTGAGCTGCGCTTCGACGTCGTCTCGCCCTTTGACACACCTCTGGCCACGTTGATCTGCAGCAAGGGACACTTCGCGCTGGTGGACTCACGCAAGGGACGCTACTTCCACGGCCCTGCTTCACCCTGCAACCTGGCGCGGCTGCTGCAGGTGGCGCTACGCCCCGAGGACATCAACGCCGTGCTGAGCGGAGGCACACCGCTCATCGACTCCCAGCATGCCAGCCTGGCGTGGGATAGTCGCGCCGGATGCGAGGTGTTGACGCTGAAGTCCAAAGACGCAGAACAAATCATCAGGCTCGACGGACGGGACAAACGCTGGCGCCTTCTTTCTTCCGAAATTCGCGACGCCAAAGGGCAGCTCCTCTTGAAGATCGTGCCCTCGGCGTTCACGTGGAAAAAGGGCATCGAGATGCCAGGAAAGATCGTGGTGGAACAACCCCTCACAGATGCCTCACTGCAGCTGGAGTTCAAACGAATAGAGGTTGGAATCAAGCTGCCTGAGGTGGCCTTCGAGCGCCCCGCGCCGAAGGGCCTGGTGAGTCAGTACGTTGACTGCGCCACCCTCGTGCGCCACCCGAGCAGCGCGCCATCCTCGCCAAGCAGCGCGCCATCCTCGCCGAGCAGCGCCCGTCCATGAGGGATGTCAACGCCCTCTGGCGATACCCCTTGATCTCCCTGGGGTGGGTCTTGTCTGCGTCGGTCCTCGGGTGGGGCGTAAACGCTGCGCGGCGGGCGAGCCTGCCCCTCGTGGCCCCCTTCTCCTATGCCCACGACTGCCCAGAAAAGTTCGTGCTCAGCTCTCCGCAGGTTGCGGCCAAGCTAGCGCTGCGCCTCGCCCAAAAGCAACCAGGAGAGGTACTCTTCGTCGACGCACGCCCCACGGAGCTCTTCAGCGCTGACCACCCTCCAGGAGCGCGCTCAATCCCCTATAGCTTCATCACCCCCTTCGGCGCTGGGGCCGCTGCGCCACTGCGCGCCTACAAACACATCTTCCTCTACTGTGACAGCCCCAAAGACCGCCTCGCTGGCCTGCAAGCTGAGTTGATGCGCAAAGCAGGGCTCTCACAGGTGCGCACCATCAAGGGCGGGCTGGCAGCGCTGCGTGGGGCGAGCCCCAGCACACGTCCAACGCGAGGTGCGCATGAGTGACCTTGCTCGACGCCCTGGTGCACGCCTCCTGGGCCCGTATCTGGCTTGGCTTTTTTGCGTCGCCCTCGGTGTGGTCTTCATCGTCGCTGGGGTGCCAAAGATCATCGACCCACTAGGCTTCGCCCACAGCATCGCCAACTATCACCTCGTACCTGACACACTGATCAACGCCATGGCGATCACGCTACCGTGGATCGAGGTCTGTTGCGGGCTGGGTCTCATCCTCGGGCTCTCAGTGCGTGCGAACCTGCTAGTGGTCGAAGCGATGCTCATGGTCTTCATCGGCGCGATCCTCTCTGCGATGTCGCGAGAACTCGACATCAGCTGTGGCTGCTTCACTGCGGCTAGCGCCGATACAGCCCATATGACACGCGCAACCCTCTACTGGGATATCATCTGGCTCGTCATGGGGCTGCACGCGCTCATTTTCTACAAGCCCATGCTCTCCGTGAGGTCTTGGTTTGGGAGGTCTTGGTTTGGGAGGTCTTGGTTTGGGAGGTCTTGGTTTGGGAGGTCTTGGTTTGGGAGGTCTTGGTTTGGGAGGTCTTGGTTTGGGCGCTCTCGGTTTGGCCCCAAGAAGACATCCGCCTAAAGGAACCCTTATGCGCCTCTTCATCGCCTGCACCGTCGTGCTCTCGACCCTCCTGCTCCCGCCCCCCAGCGCTCAGGCCACCTCCATTCCCTGGGGCTATTTGCCGAAGGCGCGAGGTCTCTCCGCAGGTCAGAAGGCCGAGGTGAAGAAGGTCATCGAGAGCTTCCCGAGCTACTACGGCTGCAAGACGTCCATCGCTTCCTGCCTCGGCCAGAAGGCGCAA
>JAFCZD010000972.1 GCA_019314525.1 Deltaproteobacteria bacterium | reverse complement strand
GATCTCGTAGCGGTCGAGGGTTTTGCCGATCAGCGGGTCTTCTTGGGGCAGATCCTCCAGAAACTCGGGGGCTAGGGGGCCTGTTTTCCTCGTCTCTGCGTCAGAGCCTGGATCGCGATCTTCATCCACCTATGCAGGATTACACCGAAAAGGTGTGGGTTCAAGACGTCAGAGGGACGTTCTTTTGCCCACTCTTCGGCAAGATGTTGCCAAGACGGCAAATTCTTGCGAGCGCCGGCCTGGCTGCACTCCCTTAGCTAAGTGGCGAAAAATACTCATGATTGCATGGGAGCGCGCTGGTCTGGGGGGCGGCACACATCCTGCTAATTCGGACCTATGAGACCGAAGAGCAGGAGGAGCAGAAGATGAGCCGACCTCATGGTAAGAACACCCCTCAGCACCCGTTTTTTAGCCTGCTGTTGGCCGTTTGTATCAGCAGTGTTGGATGCGCTGTGCAGATCGAGCCTCGCCCATCCTCGACGCCAAAGTTGCCGCCCCGTGTCGTCTCCAGCCCTTGTGGCAGCCCCGCGGCAGAGGCGGCGCTGATCAGCGCGAGCGTCGTGGCGTTGTCTTCAGACAAAGAGAGCTTGCAGCTGCAGCACTCCGAGGTGGTCGACGAGGTCTATCTTCACGGCAAAGCAGCCGCGCGTTTCGTGACCTTGAGAGGGCTGACCCCAGCTGGGCGGCATCTTCGCGATCATCTGGCCTCAGTGGGGGATCATGGTCTGGCCCCAAAACACTTTCACCATAAGCGCGTTGCCCAGCTTGTTGGCGGGCTGACACAACACGCCCAAGACCTGCCAGTCGACTGTCGCCGCGCCTCACGTGTTTCGGCGCAGGTGGAGCTGCTGCTGGCAGATGCCTTGCTTTCTTATACCCACCACCAAAGCCGCGCTTACACCAAGGTCGCCGAGCTTCGAGCGAAGTGGCGCAAAGAAGACCAGGTGTCGTCCCTTGAAGACGCCAAGACTGTTGTTTCCGCTAGTGGCAAGGGCGCTTTCCGCGCCCGCCAGCATGTGAGCAAGGCAGAGCGGATCCAGGCTCGTCTCATCGCAGACCTTCGTCATGTCAAAGACGTTGGCAGCCTCAAGGAGTTGCTGGCGGAGGTGAAGCCAGCCCACCCCCAATACGATCGGCTGGTCCGCGCTCACGCACATTACCGAACCATCGTGGGCAAGGGTGGCTGGAAGAAGGTCAAGCGCGTCAAGGGCATGCTCCGCGGGCAACGTCATGCAGACATCATTGTGCTCAAAGAGCGCCTCGCAGCTGAGGGCTATTTCCACGGCGTGCTGAACCGGCTCTTCGATCAAGCCCTCGAAGAGGCCATCCGCAGCTATCAATCCACCCATCAAATGAGCGGGACGGGCCGCCCTGACAAGGCCTTCTGGCGCAGCGTGAACGTGCCTGCAAGCCATCGACTGCAGGCCATCGGCCTCACGCTTCAACGCTGGCGTGAGAGCGCCGTCGGGGCCAGCGACTACTTCGTGTTGGTGAATGTGCCCGATTTTCACCTGGAGGTTTGGAAGAAGGGCAAGCGGCTGCTGCGGCGGAAAGTCGTTGTTGGGAAAAACTATGGAACGACCTGCGATGAACGCACCCACCGGCGCGTCCTGGCCCACGCGACGCCCTTGCTCTCTGCGCGCCTCGAACGGCTGATCTTCAGCCCCTTTTGGAACGTGCCGCGCAACATCAAAGAGAAGGAGTTTGACCCAGAGGACGCCAAGACCCCGCTCTACTACAAGAAGCGCGGTTACGAGCTGCTCAACCAAGGAACGCCTCAAGAGCGCGTTCGACGCCTTCCCGGCCCGCGCAACGCGCTGGGGTTCGTGAAGTTTCTCTTCCCCAATAACTTCAGCACCTACCTCCATGACACGCCGCAAAAATGGGCATTCAAGCGGCCAGTGCGCGCCTTCTCCCATGGCTGCACACGGGTTCAGGGACGAAGAGCGCTACGAACGATTGCGAAGACGTTGGCGTGCGGTGGGGCGCCGAAGCACGGCGGGCAAGTCGCTTACCAGGCCTGTGACGCTGAAAGAGCCTGTGGCGATTCATGTCGAATATTATGCGGTGCGTGTGGGCCAGGGCGGAGAGGTGCACTTCCTCTCCGATATCTACGGTCTGGATCGTCGACGACTCTCTCCCCGTTCTGCACCTCGCCGTTGTGCGCCAGAGACCGTCCTGGCTCGGCGTCGCTTCCAGACTCTCGAGCGGCGCATCCTCACCCTGGAGCATCAGGCGACGACGTTGGCGTCGTGTAGCGCTCCGGGGGGCGCTACC
>JAFCZD010000307.1 GCA_019314525.1 Deltaproteobacteria bacterium | reverse complement strand
TCACGGGGACGGATGTGGGAACGGTCTACGCCATCGACCCAGCCACAGGTGTATCAACGCTCTTGGGCACCACGTTGGGGCAAGTCAACTCCCTGGCCTTCGGCGCCGACGGCACGCTCTATCTGACGACCTATGCTGCGCTTGGTGCGCTGCGCACCCTGAGTCCTGCTGGGTTGTTTGCGAATGTCGCCACCGGGCTGAGCTACCCCTCATCCATAGAGTACGACGCGTTGAACCAGCGCCTGCTGGTCTTCGCCGAAATCAGCGGTAACGGGACGCTCTATGGGATCGACCCTGACAACGGTGCCAAGATGACCCTCAGCAGCGGACACACTTTCATCGCGGGCTGGGCCACCACCAGCATGCTCACCGATGGCGTGCACGTCGTCGGCGTCGTGGATGGTGACAACATCTCCCTGCTTCTTCCCTAGCTCATCACCCGCTCGGCAAGCGCCAGGTGAGCGCGGCGCGAAAGAAGACCGTGTTGGGCAGCTGATCGTCTCCGCCCTCGATGGGGTCGTCGTTGCGGTTCATTTGCTCCACCCGACGGTAGAAGGAGTAGCCCGCAAAAGCCGTCAACCATACATCCGAAAAGAGGCGCACGCCCACTCGCGGTCCGGCGAGGGCCACTGAATAGGCCACATGGTCAAGGCATTGGGACGCTTCGGGGATGCGTTCATCAACGGAGGTGGTGGGATCATCGACGGTGGCTCCAGCGCATGGCCAGGCCTGATCGATGGCCGAGGTCCGGACCCCATAGGCGTTGCCTGTGACCTCTGCCCTCAAGCCAAGCTCAAAGCGCCCAGCGATGGTATAGGTCACGTTGAGGAAGGCGGGAAGGAACCCTTCTATGCGCAGCGCGTCCTTCGGCTTCCAATCGAGGTAGAGCGCAGGCAGGGGCAAGAAGCTGCCGAAAGCGTAGCTGCCAATAGCGCCACCTCCAAGCACCAACCGTGCAGAAAACGCGTGGGTGACAAGCCCAACGAAGCTCAGTCGAATCTGCCTCGCATCCACACGCTGCAGGTCGCCAGCGATGCCGCCCGCGACACGCAGCGAGAAAGAGAAATCTTTGGGCAGGAGTCGCACAAAGAGCAACGCGAGGTCCAGGGAGTGAAATGAACGCAGGTCCTCGAACGTGGCCGGCGCCTCTGCGTAGGAGATGGCGTCTGCATGATAGGCGAGCCCTGGAATCAAGAAGGTGTGCTTGTTGAGCACGATGGGCACGTTGAGGCTCACCTCGTAGGAGGCTACCTGGGCCCTCGCACCTGGCAGATCGTTGAGCTCTACCCCTGGCAGGTATTGCACGCTCAGATCGGCCAGATCTGGAAATTGAGCGTCGGCCGCTTGTGGGACGAGCGTCGCCATCAGCGCCGCCATCAGCGCTGTGATTCGTTTATCCATCAGCTCCCACCTCTTCGTCGAGCCAATCAAAGAGCCGCGTTTGAGCGAGCACCTGGTTGCCGCCTTGGCAGTGCACCTGAGATGCAGTGCTAGCATCAAAGAACATCCAATGTTTTGTGCAGGTCAGAGCATCGAAGAAGAGCTTTGATTCTCCAGGAGTGGCGTCCTCGGCGCTACCTTCCATCACCAACGTCTTGGCGCGAATCAGCGGAATTCCCGCCCCATTGTGATATTTGCGCAATTCATCGATCAGGGCGTGAGGCGTGGACACACCATGTTTCCAGCAGGCGTCATCGAAGTACCACCGAGCGTCGGGCATGAACTTGGCGACGGTATTGATGGCCGCGTCGAAGGCTCGAGGCCCCGCTTTGTGCAGAGGGAGCAGGCCTGGCATCTGCTGGAAGTGGCGCAGCATGGCGCGTGCCCAGCTGACGACCCCTGGATTGGCGATCAGCCCGTGCAAGCGATGTTCGAAGGAGGCGGCGCGTGGAGCGAGATAGCCGCCGAAAGAGAGCCCCATCAGTATCAAGCGATCTGAGTTGATGCGCTGATCCTGCTCTGCGAAGTCGATCACTTTGCCGATGGGAACCTCCCAGTCTGGCCGAAAAACGTGTCCATAGATGCGCAAGGATGCTGCCTGACCGGGCCCGTGAAAAGAGAGCACGTGGTAGCCCCGCTCTAGAGCGCCGTCGATGACCCACATGGTGTCTTCCGGCCAGGCGTGCAGGCCCTGGTGCAGCAGCAAGGTGGTCGCGCGGTCGCTCTTTTTCGCGTAGTGCATGCGCCCAAAGAGCGCGCTGCCGCCATAGGGAATACGCACCTCGTGGGAGTCGTAGCCACGCAGCTTCAGGGCGCGGCCATGTAGGCTCAACGCGAGGTGAGTTGCCTTGAGCAAGCGGGGATCCTGATGGTTGCTGTAGCGAATCAAACCCGCGCGATAATACGCCCCCGCGCGATAGAAATGGGCCGCAGCGCTGAGAGGGTGGCCACCCTCTAGGGCTTGCTTTCCATAGCGCTGGACCCGCTTGGCTGTCTGTAGCCAGGCCTCAAACCAGGAGAGCTCATCGCCAGGCACGATTCGTGTGGCGGTGTCGAGCACCTCGCCCACGTCGGTGAGCCCCGTGCTGGCCAGGCCCAAAAAAAGAGCAGCTGGGCGTCCATCACAGGCTGGTCGATGAATTTGTAGCGATACCAGACCTTCACGCTATCAGGCTGACCAAGCATATCATCACCATGAAAGCGCGCTTGTGTCACCGCGAGAGCCTGCCCATGCCGTCCTGCGGAGAAGCCCAACCCACCGGTGCCCGCAAGGGCTGCACCCCCCCAAAGCAGTTGCCGACGACTTAAACGCAGAGAGTGTTCCATCGAGGGTTCATTTGGCTGTGATTTCGAGATGAACAGTTGTTTCAAACGCATGTTTTAATCCTGTTTGACTTGAACCACCCTGTCAACATGTGTTTTAAACAGTTGTATGAATCCCTTTGATGAGAAGCCTCCTGCCAGCTCGCCCAAAGGGCGGCTGATTCAAGCCGCCATTGCAGAGATCGAAGCCCGTGGCATGGCGAAGGTGACCGTACGAGGGGTGGCTGCTGCCGCAGACGCAAATATCGCCGCCGTCAACTACCACTTCGGCTCCAAAGAGCGATTGCTCGATGCGGCTCGCGAAGCCACCATTCAGCATATGTTGCAGGATACCGAGGTATACTTGGCATCCTTCGCCGAAGATCCTCTCGGCGCCCTCACCAACGTGCTCGCCTATTATCTCGAGGGGGCCTGGCGTTATCCGCAAATGACGCGCGCTCATCTCTATGAGCCCTTCAAGAGTGACGACTACACGGGGCCCTTCCCGCGCCTCTTCGAGGCTGTCATCCAGCGCCTACAGGATGGGCTCTGTGGCGCTGTGCCCGATCTGGACCCAGCCACCGCGGCGCGCAGGATCGTTGCAGCCCTCTCGGGGATCTTCTTTCCCGCCTGCTTCGGCGGGCTCTTCACTCCCCTCAACGCGCTCGATTCGCCAGAAAAGCGCGCTCTTTATGCCCGTGAGGTTGTCGAGCACGCGTTGACGCCCTTGGAGTGAATGCGACGGAGTGAATGCGACGGAGTGAATGCGACGGAGTGAATGCGACGGAGTGAATGCGACGGAGTGAATGCGACCTAAAGGGGTCAGTGCAGCGCTTTACAAGTTCGTTGGCAGCCCCGGCGAGGGGACACCGGTTTTAAAAATGGTAGGAAATCGAAGGTAGGTCAATCGGGGTAAAGCAACGAGGGCTATGCCCTCGGAGGGGGGATCGATCAACTGCCAGCGAACTTGTAAAACGTTTCACCTAGTCTTGTAGGTCCAAAAACCTTCCTGTCACCATAGGTACGACCTCCCGGCCACACCATCAGCGGCGGATTGCCCGCTACTCATTGCACTTTGCAGGCCAATTTTCCTCCCCGCTTTTCACCTTTGAATTCCTATCGTTAACATCTCCCTTTGACGCATCACGGCAAAACCTCTCTCGAAGTCGAAGAGTGTGCCCTAACACTGGTGGATTCTTGGTGATCCGAGCCTGGATCCACAGCCCATAGAAGCCAAGAGGGATCGAGAGATCTAGCCGAGGTCTGCCACTCGCCGGCGATACTCACAGCCAATCAACCAAGCGACCACCAGCCAGACCACAGCAAGAAAGAGGGTGGTGGTGAGAAACGTCCCGAGGGTCTTGATCTGCAATAGGTAGAAGACAACGAGGATCAGGCTCGCGGCGAGAAGATCTCCAGCGCGCACGAAGAAGGTATCAATGGCGACTTTGGCCTTGTACTTCTCGGCTCGACTGGTGACGAGGAAGAGCGTCTGGCGCGTTGTATTTTGCAGGGAATAGTCGAGGCTGTTTTCGGCCATCTTGGTCCACCGCGCCACAGCGAGCAGCGGGGCCAAGCTGAGGGCAAAATAACTCGCGAAGGCAGCGAAAGGAACCAGCACCAGGGCGAAGCGCACACCAAAGAAGCGATAGATACGTGATACGACGAAAGCTTGCAGCAGCATGGTCGCCACGTTCACCCACAAGAAGAACTCAGCGCGGAAGTTGGCGACAAACCCGGCGGTGAAGGCCTTCTCACTCACTCCGCCTGCCGGGTCATAGGCTGTTTGAGCGGCCGCGAGGATCAATCGGTCGAGCAGATACTCTCCCGTCGTATTAACCCAATTGAGCGTGACCATCATCAACGCCATCAGCAGCAGGTAGCGGTTTCTGACCACCATCTGAAAGGCACCGCCACCCTCAATCGGTGGGGCCTTCTCAACCCCATCCTCGGCGCCCTGTCGCTCTTGGTGGCGATCGATCCACCACACCAAGACCAAGCAAAGCAGGATGATGCCACTGGCGATCACCATCCAAATCTCGACGCTATTGCCGAGAACGCCACGCAGCGCCCGCACTGCCGCTGATCCTGCCACCGCGCCGCTCGCCGTACCAAGGGCAACAATAGGAAAGAGTCGCTCTCCTTGCTCCCGTGTGTAGAGGTCATTGGCGAAAGCCCAGAACTGGGAGAAGACCGTCATGTTGAAGACACCCACCCAAATATAGAAGGCGATGCCGATGTTGAAGCCTGCGCGGTAGAGCAGGTAGAAGACGAGCAGATTGGAGACGAAGAAGAGCTTCACCGTGGCGATCAACTTGACGCGGTCGAGGCGTTCAGCGAGCTTGCCGAAAAAGTAAACGACGGGGATCATCAGCAGGGTCTGCGCCGCAGCCGCGAGCACTTTCCCTTCCGCGCCGCTCTCTGAGAGCACCAGCGCTTCACGGGCAATCTTGATCGTGTAGTAGGCCGACATCAGAAGAAAGACGGTGAGGGCGAGGAGCAGCGCTGTCGCTCCCTCGTGAGCCTCGACCTTGGCGAGGGGAGAGAGCAAGCGTGAGAGGAGTCTAGGCCTGTTCGGCGAAACTGATGAACCGGTCAGAATCCACCCCCAGAGTGTGTGAGGGTGGGTTTCTGCCCGATTCCTTGGTATTTCTCTGCCGTCATCTCTCGTCTCTTGGTTCGCGACTTGCGCCGCGAACGTCTGGGCCTGCTCGGCGAAGATGATGAACCGGTCAGAATTCACCCCCAGAATCAGATGAGCTCAAGACCGCTCCTTCAATCCATTGTGTGCAGCAGCGCCTCGCGCAGCGAAATGAAATCCGTGTCGCCTTGAAGCTCGTCTATCTCATCGGTCAGCTGGCGCAGAGCGACCAACTTGGTGAGGGCGTCAATGACTGAGCCCTTGAGTCGGTCATTTTCCCACGGCTTTTCAATATATTGAAAAACGCCCACGTCATTGATGGCGCGGATGGCGTTCTCCTTGTCGGCGTAGCCTGTGAGCAGGATTCGCGGCACGTGGGGCTGTGCCTCGCGCGCCTTCGTCAGTAGCTCGATCCCGTTCATCTCCGGCATCAGAAAATCACTGATGACCAGGTCGACGTCGTTCTCTGCGAGGTATTCCGCCGCCGCTGTCGCGCTGTTGAAAACGACGGGATCCACGTCGAGTTCGAGGGCAAAGAAGCCGCTGAGACTAGAGGTCACCAGCTCGTCATCATCGACGATCATAATTCGTGACGTAGCGATCTCCTCGGGACTGAGTTGCAACTGCTGGTCCATCGAACCGATCAGAATCCGCCCCAGAATCTGTGAGGGCGGGTTTCTGACCGGTTTCTTGCCATTTCATTGCCGTCATTCTTCGTTTCTTTTGGTTCACGACTTACGCCGCGAACGTTTAGAGTGTTGGCTTGCAGACATTGACTCTGTGCGATGCATCAGGGCTTGTCAACGCGACTAGAGGCTGCGACTGAAGGGTCAACGAGCGTTTTAGAAGGGACTTGGGCACCATGCGTGCGTTAACTGTGACCCTCTTGGTCTGCCTCTCCGCGCCAGCCTTGGGTGAGCCGGCGAAACTCACCATCCCGCTGCGCGTGCGAGTCGCCCGCTGTGGGGGACAACGTGTACGAGACACCGCCTGGGTCGATGCGCACCTCGAGGCCACGCGCCGCGTCTTCGGCCGTCACGGCATCAACCTGGATGTTACGCGCGAAACCTTCACCCCAAAACGTTGCACGTTGCTCAATGCAGCCCAGCGCCATGCCCTCGCTCACCACGTCGAGATGGACGGCAAGGCCACTGTACTGCTGGTGCGACGCGTACGGGACCTGGCCGTGCCAACCTATGACCTGATGGGCGTGCATTGGCGCTATCGTGGACGAAACCGACGTCTGCGGGGCCGCAGGTGGGTGCTGCTCACTGCTCGCGCGCGCCCCCCGGTCTTGGCTCACGAGCTGGCTCACTATTTTGGGTTGCGCCATGATCGGAAGGGAGGAAACCTGATGACGCCAGGGCCTTCAGACCTATCCTGGCGTTCAGCTCGTCCTCCGCGGCCCTTCAAAGCACGCTTGACGAAGACGCAGGCCCGTCAACTGCGGCGGGCCATCAAGCGCTTCGGTCGAAATTAGGAGGCTGGGTCGGCTGGGTCGGCCGGGTCAGCGGCGCCGGCATCGGCACTGGCTGCATCGGCACTAGCTGCATCGGCACTGGCTGCATTGGCACTGGCTGCATCGGCACTGGCTGCATCGGCACTGGCTGCATCGGCACTGGCTGCATCCTTCTTTGATGAGCTATCCAGAGACCGTTCCACTGAGGGCATGCGCTTCATCACCCGGTCACCACCCTTGAGCTGCGCCGCGCGTAACGCTGAAGTGGCGTTCTTGATCAGCTTGGAAAAGGTGAGGTTATCCCCCGCTTCGATCCCCGCGACGCCAACGCTCGCGGTAATTTGGCAGGTGAGCTCCTCATCACGATAGGTGATACGCCTGATGCGCCGCTTCACCCGCCGCCCCACTTCCTCCGCACCTGCGAGATCTGTATGGGGCAAGAAGACAAGGATCGCGTCATCAGCATATTGGATGGGCAGGTCGATCACACGCAATGAACGTGAAATCGCCGAACCCAAGCCTTGAGTGATCTCTCGCGGCAAATCGGGTTTGGCCAGCTGATGAACCGCTGGAATAGGATCGAGACGCACGAGCAAGATTGACAGTGGGTAGCCATAGCGCTTGGCTCGGCGCACCTCCACAACCAGCAGATCCTTGATGTCCTCGAAGAGGTGAAATCCCGTTCGGTGCCCAGGCAGATCGGGTTGTGCTACCTGCGCGATGGCCTGGGGCCGACGACGCTCCTCGAGCAACTGCCGACCCACCGAGAGAAAGACCTCAAGGCCGCGCTCATCAAGGGGGGCTCGTATGAAGCCATCAGCGCACATCCCGCGCGCCACCTTATCCGGGTCCTCTATATCTGCAGGCACCAAGGCAATCACCGGCGCCTTGAGAGGCGTAAACTCGCGAATAAATTGCCCGAGTTCCCGACCACTGTCGCTCGCTGAGAGAAGGACAGCAGCATAATCAACCTGCTCTAGCGCTGCCGTCGCCTCCCCTGTCTCGCCAGCAACCACCGCGTCGTAGCCCGCGGCTTCCACCACAGCGAGAGACTCCTTAAGGTGCTCCTCATTGGAATCGAAGATCAGAATTGTGTGCTCATGATCAGGCAAGTTCATCCCTAAAATGCCGTTCTAAAGGTGTAATCTTAGCACCTTTGCGCTCAACGCGGCCTTCTTAGCCTTCACTATCGGGAGGGTCAAGCGTCGCACGCTCCTCCAAATCCTCGTCTTTTGGCAGATGTCGCTCTACGACACGACACCCCAAGACACCGCGATGAAGCCGTACATCAAGATGCTCCCCGACCACCACATGCCGCGAATCCGCCACTATCTGACCTGCCTCGGTACGCAAAACACTATAACCGCGAGCCAAAATAGCCAGAGGACTGAGGGCATGCAACGTAGCCGCATGTTTGGCCAGCATCGCACGTCTCCGTGTCAAGTGCTCGTTAATATTCACCTTGAGACGACTCTCCCACTCATGGAGGAGCGCTCGACTGCGGGCGAGCCGCGTCGACGGCCGCCCTGCTTCCAAGCGCAAACGGAGCGCTGCCAGCTGGTCACCCTTGCTGCGTACTCTGCGTCGAGCTGCGAGCTGTGCGCCGAGCAGCAGCTCATCCACCCGTTGCCGACCGCGAGCGATGCGTGCCTGGGGCGCTCCCAGACCATAGCGGGCTCGCTCCAGAGCCAGAGTGTGGCGCTGAAGGGCATGAGAAATCGCCCGCTGCAGGCGAAGGCTCTTCTGTTGAACAGTTTGCTCGACCTCGCTCAGGGTTGGCGCGACCAGCTCAGCGGCCGCAGTCGGGGTGGGGGCACGGCTATCGGCGACCAGATCTGAGAGGGTGACATCCACCTCATGTCCCACTGCGGAGACCACCGGAGTTCGACACCGAGCGATCTGACGCACGACCTCTTCATGGCTGAAGGCCTGCAGGTCCTCGAAGCTCCCGCCTCCACGGGTGAGCACGATGAGGTCCAGCTTCAACGCATCGGCTCGCTGGAGAGCTCGGGTGAGCTCGGTGGGCGCCTCGCGCCCCTGCACCGCCGACGGAACGATCAGCACAGAGAGTGGAAAACGATGCTCCAATACGCGCAAGACATCGCGTACGGCCGCCCCCGTGGGAGACGTGATGATCGCGATACGCCGCGGCAGCGGGGGCAAGGGTCGCTTATGCTCTAGAGCAAAGAGCCCCTCCGCCTCGAGCTTGCGCCTGAGCTGCTCCTGGGCCAACTGCAACGCCCCGACACCGGCGGGCTCCACGCGCTCCGCCGTGAGCTGAAAACGGCCCTGAGGCCCGTATATTGCCAAGCGACCCGCCATGCGCAGCTTCTGGCCATCTTCGAGCTGGAAACGAACTCGGCGCGCCGCAGAGCGAAAAACAACCACGGAGATCTGTCCGCGTGTGTCCTTCAGCGTCAAGTAGAGGTGCCCCGAAGATGGGGCGCGAAGGTTCGAAACCTCCCCCTCGACCCAAACATCTGGGTACGCTCGCTCCAAACGACGTGAGACCAACTCCACCAGCTCCCCAACACCATAGATGCGAGGCTCCTGGGAATTGCTCGACGTCTCACCGGGCTTCGGCAAGGGCAACATCGCTTGGCGCTGGTCTCCAGACATGCCCGAAAGGTCTGCTCTGCACACGGGGATGTCAAGGGAGCGCCCGCCCTTGTCATGATGGCCAAGCGTGCTAAAAGGCGCCGTGCGCTGCCAAGCCCTCATCGTCGCCGCTGGCCAGGGATCGCGCTTTGGCGCGGCCTGCCCCAAACAGCTCCTACCCCTTGCGGGTCGACCGCTGTTGATCTGGGCCTTGGACGCCTTCCGTCGCAGCCAACATGTGCACGGAGCTGTGCTGGTGGTCTCCGATGAAGCACGTGAGGAAATCCAGCGCCTGCTCGTCCAGTACGAGATGCTCGATGGCGTCACCTTGGCTTTGGGTGGAGCCGAGCGGGCAGACTCTGTACAGCATGGGTTGGCCGCCCTCGACGATAGCGCCGAGCTGGTGGCGGTACACGACGCCGCGCGGGCTCTGACCAGCCCAGAGCTCATCGACCGCGTGGTCGCCGCGGCACGACAGACCGGCGCCGCCATCGCCGCCCTACCAGCCCGAGATACGGTGAAGCGAGCCAGCAAAAGCGGGTTCGTTGCACAGACCCTCGACCGAGACCAAATCTGGCTCGCCCAAACACCGCAGGTGGGCCGTGTGGGTTGGTTACGCCAGGCCCTCGCGACATGGCGAGGTCATGAGTCGAATCAGGGCACCTCTCCCACAGACGAGGCTCAGCTCTTGGAGTTTTCCGGGCATGCCGTGCAGCTCGTGGAGGGTAACGTGGAGAACTTCAAGATTACCGTCCCACAAGACCTCGCCCTCGCTGAGGCCCTCTTATCGAGCCAGGCCGTGGACCCCTCCAGGCTGGACCCCTCCAGACTGGACCCCTCCAGACTGGACCCCTCCAGACTGGACCCACAGGCCCCGCGTGTGGGCATAGGCCACGATGTGCACCGCCTGGTGGAAGGACGCGAGCTGATCCTTGGTGGGGTACACGTCCCCTTCGAGCGTGGCCTCGAGGGCCACTCTGATGCTGATGTGCTCGCCCACGCCATCGGGGACGCGCTCCTTGGAGCCGCCGCCCTCGGGGATCTTGGGCAACATTTCCCGCCAACAGATGCTCGCTTCGCTGGCGCCGATAGCCTCGGACTCTTGAGCGAAATCCTTCAATTGGTCCAGCAAGCAGGGTTTGCGCCACAGAGCATCGATAGTGTGGTGATCTGTGAACGTCCACGCCTCGCGCCCTTCATCCCAGAGATGCGAGAGCGCCTGGCCAACGCGCTGAACATGGAGACCTCGCAGGTCAGCGTCAAAGCCACCACCACCGAAGGCCTCGGATTCACAGGTCGCGGAGAAGGAATCACCGCCCAGGCTACGGCGGTGATTCGCTGATGACGTTGGAACTCCAAGGGCAGGGTGCTGTCTCGACACATGTTGTTCTGAGGTGAAGGAGTGACCTTGAGCCCTTCCCGCTGTGAAGAGATGTGGGCTGTGCTATCTTTTTCGCCCTTTGCAGTTCTGTTCTTCACAACGGCAAGGGCTTTGCCCGCCGCTAGCGCCTCTTTGGCGCCACGAATGTGAATCGTTGCGATGACTGAAGAGAAAAAAGACCACCCCGGAAACGAAGAAGCCCAGCAAGAGCACCCGTCTACCGCTGGGGAATCTCCCGCAGACGTCGACGCGAGCAAAGACGAGGGCAGCGAAAACTTGGGCCTCGAGGCCGCCTGGCACGCGGCAGGAGACCAGAGTGAAACTCTGGCGGCCAACGCTGACGCGACGTCACCGGCCAAACAAGACATCGATGAGGTCGACCCCGACCTCATGCATTTGCCACGCCGCCGCCGCCGTCGGCATCCGGTGATCAGCGCGTTGGTGATCGTCCTCGCTGGATACCTCATGGTGTTCAACGGAAGTGACTTCGCCTATTTCTTCGCCTCGAGCCCCCCTATTGATCTGGGTGAGGTGACCGAGGTGATCGAGCAGCCCGAAAAGCTGCGGGTGAATCGCTACGTTTCGCTGCGTGGCGCTCCCGACCGCAAGCACGCGCTCTTAATCCAGGGTCGGATTAGCGGCTATGACAGCTTCTTCCGGCTACGGGGCGGGCGCGAGAGGGTCTTTGTGCAACGCCACCGCACCAAGCGCAGCAGCGGACGTGCCATCAGCGCGGTGCACACAGGCCGGCTCGTGCGTTTCGCCTCGCTCTCCTACCATCAATCCATTCGTGATTACTTCGCCAAGAACACATCCGTCGCCCATGATTTTGACTTCGACACCTTGCAGAAAGCGAAGACTGGCGACACGGTGATGGATAAATCGGGGCTCCAACTGAAGCTCGAAGACAGCAAGCTCTTCTGGATCAATGTCACCTACCCTGATGAGTGGTTGATCCAGTTCTCCAAGCAAATCTACCCCGACCAAGCCACGGCTGCCAAAGAGCTCGAGGGGATCAACGTGCCCTTCGCCGCCGAAGAAGAGCCCTCCAAGATGTTCTGGCGCTTCGTCGTGATCACGGCGGGCAAAGATGCCAAGCAGTTGATGGCGCGCTTCGGCGCTGCCAAGAAGAATACCGGCTTTCTCCGGCGACAAGTGAGCTACTCAGCGCGCTATGATCAGCTACGCTTCGAAAAAGACGCGCTGGTGATCACCGCCAAGGATGAGACCTTCCCGTCACGCTATGGAGCGCGAAAAGAGGGAGAAACAACTCGCCTGGTGCCCCTGAAGGTGACACCGGTACGGATCCCCAAGGTCGCCGTGCTCTACACCACCGCCAGCTCGAAATTCAACATCCCTGACGACGCCGTGGTGCTCATCGCTGGGACGGTACCAAAGGATAAGTGGCTCTACCTGCTGCTCTACCTGCTCTTGGGTGGCTTCGTTGTCTTCAATGTGATGGCTCTCATCAACCGCGCCCGCGGACGCTAGCGCGCCAGGGCCCACGAGGTACGAACCATGATCCGCGTCTACGACACCGCCAAACGTGAAAAGGTCGCCCTCGAAAGCATCGAGCCCGGCAAGCTGGGCATCTATGTGTGTGGCCCCACGGTCTATGATCAGAGCCACGTTGGACACGCCCGAGTCTACGTTGCGTTCGACACCATCGTGCGCTTTCTGCGCCGCAGTGGGCTCGACGTCACTTACGTGCGCAACATCACAGACATCGATGACAAAATCATCGCCCGCGCGGCGGAGTTGGGCGAGGAGCCTCTGGGGCTCTCAGGCCGCTTCTCAGCGGCGTTCCACGAAGACATGCGCCTCTTGGGAAATATCGCCCCTGATGTCGAACCCAAGGTCAGTGACCACCTGCCGGAGATCATCACGCTGATCGAGAAATTGGTCGAAAATGGACACGCCTACGCGGTGGAGTCTGACGTCTACTTTGAGGTGGGTTCATTGCCGAGCTACGGGGAGCTCTCTGGACGCAACCTCGACGATCTGCGCTCAGGTGCCCGCGTCAAAGTAGACGAGCGAAAGCG
>JAFCZD010000971.1 GCA_019314525.1 Deltaproteobacteria bacterium | reverse complement strand
AGAGGATAACATTCTTGGTCGAGATCATGGTGGAACCTCCAAGGGAGGTCGCACTAGCAAGGCGTATACCAGTCGTCAGTAGCCGAGATTCACACAGGGGAGGTTGTCCCCCATTTCGCCGGGGTCGTCTCCTTTGCCGTTGTTTTCATGGTACTTCAGAACGATATTCGGTTGGGGCGTGAGTTCAAGGCCCAAGCATCCTTGGTAGTTCGTGCCCCAACACTTGAGCGTCAAGTCATCGAGGATTGCACAGCCCCCATCAAAATCGGTCCTCGCGGCGAGGGCTGTGCGGCCCACACCAAGGTCGATCTGTGGCAGGGCATCACCGATCTCATCGGGTGCGTCTCCCCGACAGTCTGGCGTGTAGAAGCCATCGGTCACCGGATCCCCTGTGGCTCCAGAGGTGTCTCCATACGCACCACGCCCCGTGCCTGTTCCTAACCCTCCATGCCAGTTGTTCTTGCCCCAGCAGCGCAGCGTATGATCCTCCATGATGGCGCACATAATGTTACCAGCGGCGGGTGCCAGGGCGATGGCGCGACGGTCGCTTCCAAAATTCACGAAGGGGATTGCATCCCCCATCTCCCCGGGCTGGTCGCCATAGTTTTCGATGCTCCCGACGCCCAGCACTCCGCCACAAGGCCTCGGAGCTCCGTCGGCTGTGCGGTCTTCGATCACGTTCGCGCCCCAGCACTTGATGCGGCCGTCATCGAAGAGCGCGCATTTGGCTCCAGAGAGGCTGACGACTCGGTCCTTCTGGCCGAGATCTACCGGCAACAGGCTGTCACCCATCTCGCCAGGCTCGTCACCCACATTCGCCACGTGTCCGACGCCCAGCTGACCCCGCTGATTGTTGCCCCAGCAGACGATGTCTTCGTTGTCCAAGAGGGCGCAGAAGTGCTCTTTTCTCCCGCCGCTGATGGCCACCGCCTTTCGACCCGTTGGCAGCGCCGTATAGGGAATAGCGCTCGCACCGAGGTGGTTGATGGTGTTGCCCTGCCCCAGCTGCCCGTGGCTATTTTCACCCCAGCATTTGATCTGCTCATTGTCGAGCAGGGCGCAGGTGCTCCCTGTGTGACTGTAGCCTGATATGGCCAGGGCGAGGGCGTAGCGCTCTTGGGTTGGATCGTTCAAGTTCACCGGGATCAGGTTGTCACCCATCTCCGCTGGTTGGTCGCCAATAGTGGCTTCGCTGAAGCCGCTGAGGCCGTTACCCAGTTGACCTGTCTCGTTGCCTCCCCAGCAGACCGTCTGTTTGTTGCTGAGGATGGCGCACACATGCGTGACGCCAATGGCGAGATGTTGCACAGTGGTGCCCGATGGAAGCGACACCACGGGTAGGTTGGCGCCCATTTCTCCAGGGTCATCCCCGATGCCTAGGTTGCTCCCAGTGATGTCTCCGAGGCCCAGCTGTCCCTGGGAGTTATTGCCGAAGCACTTGAGGTCTGTTCCGTCGTTTCGATAGGCGCAGCGAGTGAAGCCGCCGCTCACGAGCTGATACCCGATTTGCGTGGCCTGCTCGCTCAGCTTCCGTCCAAGAGAGGCGGCTGAGAACTTGGTCGCGCTGTCTTCGGTCGCGCTGTCTTCGGTAGCGCCGTCTACGGCACTGTCTGCAGCGTTCCCAGCCGCGTCCCCGGCGGCGTCCACACCAGCATCTGCAGTGCTGTTCAGATCGCCAGCGATGGCGGCGTCTGTCGCTGACGAACTGTAGCCTGCGACAAGATGGCACGCAGAACACGCAAGAGAGGTGCAGAGCACAAGCGTTGTTCTGTGAACACCAAACAAGAGCCGCTTCACGCTACCTACTCCCATACAGTGATGGTATCCTTTATGGTACCTTGTTTTCGTATCGTACAGCACGATTTTCCCTATTCATCGGTGCACTGATCTTCGTTGGCTGTACACGAACTGGGGGGCACCCGTCGTTGAGAGATAGCGCTGTGGAGGTTGGGATCTCCATGGACGGCTCCATGGATGGCTCCATGGATGGGCTACCAGATTCAAGCACCACCCCAGATTCAAGCACCACCCCAGATTCAAGCACCACCCCAGATTCAAGCACCACCCCAGACTTAGAGCCTCCCACGGTTTTCCTGCG
>JAFCZD010000970.1 GCA_019314525.1 Deltaproteobacteria bacterium | reverse complement strand
CGGTTCCGATGAGCCTCTGCCATCTCTGGAGCATCCCCAACGAAAGGCGGCTGCCCCGTCAGCACCCGGTATGCCACACAGCCCAATGCATAGATATCCGCTCTCGTATCCCACGCCTGGCCAGCGATCTGCTCCGGCGAAACGTAGTCAATACCACCATAAGTGGACAGGTGCGCCAGTGGCTCTCCCTCTTTGGCGCCTGAAGAGAGCGCGGGGCTGAGCCGAAAGTCGAGCAAGCGCACGACCTCCTCACTGCCCACAGAGTCGTCCACCAACATCACGTTGCTTGGCTTCAGGTCCCCATGAGCCACCCGATGCCGATGTGCCGCCGCCAACCCCTCAGCTGTTTGAATCAAGATCGGCAGCCCCCGATCAAGGGGCAAACGCCCATCGCGCTCCAGCACCTTCGAGAGCTGAATCCCACGCACGAAGTCCATCGTCAGGTAGAAGCGCAAATCTGGCAGCTGCCCGAAATCCACCAGCGAAACAATCTGCGGGTGTTCTACTTGGCTAGCCTCGCGGATCATATGCCGCAACCGCTGCTGCACCGCCTCGCTCCGAGTGAGCGCCGGCCGCAAGACCTTCACCGCGAAGCGTCGCGCGAGCACCGAATGCACCGCCGCATAAACCACCCCGAGACGACCACGACCGATGCGCTTGGCCACCGTAAGGGTTTGATTGAGCTTGGCAGCTTCTCTGCGCTTGGGCGCTGCCTGCTGGGCCTGTTCGTCCATGGAGGTCAGACTCCGCGAAAAGTGAGCATTAGGGGAACATCTCTAAACTATCCGAGCCAGCGATGATGATCAACCCAGCGATAATTCTATACATTATCTTTGCACTAAAATAGTCGTCTTAGCCTGATCCCAAACTTAGTTCACGCTACCTTCAACTCCTTCGCTCGCACCTCGATCAACCATGCTTCGAGCGCGCAAACGTCAGGTTCTTCCGGCAACGAACTGCGTTCCCGAGCCTCATCGAGCAACTCGAAGAGCACGCAGCGGATCGATGTCCGCCAAGACATCTGGCTAGGCTTGTCTAGCCGCGGAGAACATGATGCAGATCTGCGGAGCGGAAAAAACACCGTAGATTTGACATCATGAGCCTTTGCCAGCTAGCGTTCTCCTCGTGCCGCTACAGATTGAAGAGAGCCGCGAGCAGGACGCTCTAGTCTTGCGCTTGGATGGATCCCTCGACACCGAGGGCGCCACACAACTCACTCGCGCCGTGGCTCGCGCTGCTCGGCGACGCTCCAGCAAGGTCGTGCTTGCCCTTGATAACATCAAGGAAGCCGATTCATTTGGCATCGCGGCCTTGGCGGAGAGCTTGGTGGTCTGCGAGCGGCGAGGGTGCACGCTCGAAGCTCGCGGCATTGGGGAGGACCTTCGTGCGCGGCTTTCCCGAGTGCCCGCCCCACGACCCCGCGAGAAGCTAAAACCCATCATATTCCTCGAGCGCTGGGGTGACGGCATATACGGCGGCCTCAGCACGTTCGCGGCGTTCCTCCAGCTCCTCGCAGACACCGCCTATTGGACGATGATCGCGCCCTTGCAGCGACGCCTCCCACCCCCTGGAGCCACCACGGACCAAGCTGTCCGTATCGGGCTCGATGCTGGCCCCATCGTGATGCTCGTGGGTTTCCTGATGGGCTTGATCATGGCCTTTCAGGCTGCATACCAGCTACGTCAATTTGGCGCCAACATCTACGTCGCCAACCTCGTTGGCCTCGCAATGGTACGCGAGCTTGGCCCCCTGATGACCGCCATCATCGTGGCCGGCCGCAGCGGGTCCGCCATCGCGGCAGAGTTAGGAACCATGACCGTTGGGGAGGAGATCGACGCCCTCAAGACCATGGGCATCGATCCCATCCGCTTCCTTGTGGTGCCCCGCGTCTATGCCATCAGTATCAGCCAACCGGCGCTCTCCCTCTTCTCCATGACCGTTGGCATCCTCGGTGGATTCCTCATTGGCGTCTTCTTCCTTGACCTCAGTGCCGCCGCCTACCTCAAACAAACTATCTCAGCGATCCATCTCTCGAACCTACTAGAGGGCTTGGGCAAGAGCCTCGCCTTCTCCTGGTTAATCGTGATGATTGGTTGCCA
>JAFCZD010000306.1 GCA_019314525.1 Deltaproteobacteria bacterium | reverse complement strand
CAATCACTGGCGGTGCTGGAGTACCTCGAGGAGGCGCATCCTGAGCCACCTTTGCTCCCGGTGGATGCCTTCGACCGTGCTCGTGTGCGCGCCATAGCGTTGGCCGTGGCCTGCGAGATCCACCCCCTTAACAACCTCAGCGTGATGCAGTTTCTCGAAGACGACCTCGGCGTCTCGGAAGAGCAGAAGCGTGCTTGGTATCATCATTGGGTGGCGCGCGGTTTTAGGGCCGTGGAGCAGATGCTCGGCGATGCCCGCACAGGGCTCTGTTGCCACGGCGATCTTCCCACCATGGCCGATGTCTGCCTTGTGCCCCAAGTCTACAACGCGCGGCGCTTCGCCTGCGATCTGGAGCCCTATCCGACGATTCGCCGCATCGAGGCGGCGTGTCTCGAACATCCGGCGTTTCGCGAGGCTGTCCCTGAGAGGCAACCTGACGCATAGTTGCACGTCGACGGGACTAACCCATTGCCACCATTGCCTTCTTATCATAAGCCGGTTATGATAAGGGCATGGCCCTTTCAGGTAGCAGTTCCGATCCTGCTCTCCCCACAGCCGCGCGGGCCTACCTGGCTGAAATTGGGCGGCGGGGAGGCAAACGCAGCCGCCGCACACTCGATCCGGCGAGCGCACGGCGCATGGTGAAAGTGCGTGAAGCGCGTAAAGCCTATGCAAAATTTTACGCGCAATGCTTCTGGTCCTTCGATCCTGACCTAAAGATAGGCATGGACGACATCGCTTGGCTGGTGGAGCAATTACGGAAGAACGGGGGGCGTTCAGCCTGGGAAGTCGCAGCCCGCTTATGCCGCTAACGCCATTTCAACTCGCTATAGCGCAACACCTTGCTGTAAATCGCTCACCCGACAGCCACCTTGCCGGTGGCGGGGCCTTGCACTTTTCACCCAACTCCAAACGTTACAGCAACGACCTCGACTATTTCCACGACTCTGTTGAGCGCGTAGCCCAGGCCTATGCGGCGGACCATGGTCAGCTCGTGGTAAATGGCTATGACGTGAAGGTCGAAATGCATCAACCGGGTTTCGTGCGTGCGATCATCAGCAAGGCCGGCCACATCACCAAGATCGAGTGGGCACACGACTCAGCCTGGCGCTTCATGCCTCCTATCTACAACGCGACTACAGGCTATCAATTGCACCCCATCGATGTAGCCACGAATAAAGTGCTCGCGCTTGCGGGACGCAACGAGGCTCGCGATCTCCTCGACGTACTCGACATTCACGGTGAAATGCTCCCACTGGGCGCGCTTTGTTGGGCGGCGGTTGGCAAGGATCCCGGCTTCACCCCCCTGTCACTCTTGGAGTTGCTCAAACGTCGGGGAAAATTTCGAGCAAGCGACTTCGCAAAGCTGCAAACCGTGGAAAGCGTCGATGTTGTCGCTCTGAAGGGCGTCTGGTTGGAAGCCCTCGAGGATGCCGAATCTTTTATGGAGCACATGCCTCCGGATGATGTGGGCTGTCTCTACTATTCGCCAAGAAGCAAGCTCTTCGTCGAGCCGACCCTTCGTGACGGTGTCTTTGTGGATGAGCTTGTGTGCCACTTCGGAGCGCCAGGTGGTGTACTCCCTCAGCTCTATAATGGTGACGTGCTCGCTACGACATGGAAAGCCGAGCCCGCTCCGAAAATGACGGGTCAATGATGGGCATCTCCGAAACGACTCCTGAAGGAAAAACGCTGCGCTTTTGGACGCGTTGGCTGCTCGTGGTGAGCGTCTTGATGGTCGTCCTTGGCCTCTTCATGGTTGTGTTGGGCTTTCTGCCAGAAAAGCCCGAGGGAGACCCCATCATCCAGGCGTTTTGGGGCGCGAAGCTCCCAGCAGGGCCGACGGCGGCCTTCTTCTCTTGGATGTTCGCGGTGTGGGGGTCGACGATGGTGGGCTGGGGTGTGACCCTCTTCTACGTGGCTCGTTATGCCTTCGCGCAGAAGCTGCGCTGGGCACGGCGTGGCCTGCTTGTGAGTTTGGCGTTGTGGTACCCCATCGATACCCTCGCGTCGGCGTTCTTCGGCGTGTGGTTCAACGTTGGCCTGAACACGACGTTCCTGCTCTTGGCCTTGGCGCCGGTGGTGGGCACGTGGCGCCATTTTTCGGCCGACGTCGGTGGGGCATCAAAGCCCGAGGCGTGACTCGACAAATGTTCTCGTCTGGCTGGATCTCGTCGCCATAGCGTGTACCCTTCCCCCTCCATGCGCGCTCTCATCATCGTTCTGTTCACCACCTCCTGTGCCACCACAGAACTGCGCTCTATCGAGCGCATGGAACCCGCTGCAGAGCTTGCGCGGCGTGATGTGCCCACGTGCCCGTCGTGCGCCAAGGATGAGGTGCGCACTCCAGCACCAGACCCTGCTCGCACACGCAAGGTCAACCTGGCGCAGCTGCTGGCCTACGCGGAGCAGCACGCCCCATCCCTCGTGCTCGCCCGGTCGCAGCGAGCTTTAGCTCAGGCGCGAGTGAATGGAGCGGGGCGCTTATTGCCGGCAAACCCTCGCTTGGAGACAGCCTTTGGACCTCGCGTCGCCAGCGCTGGCAGCGCCTTCGACTTCGAGGTCTCGCTCTCTCAAGAGTTCGAGATCGCTGGGCAGCGCGGCTTGCGTCGCCAGGCGGCCAAGCGCTACGCGGAGCTGGTGGAGCAGCGTATTGCTCAGGCTCGCTGGCAGGCGCGCCTGCAGATCGCCATGGCCTATGGCAACACTGTGGTCACCCGAGAGCGGCAGCGCATCGCCAGCGAGCAGGTGGCGTTTTCCAAAGAGCTGGTAAGAGCGGCCAAGCGACGGCTGAAGGCCGGGGATATTTCGCCGCTGCAGTTGAAGCTGGCTGAGATGGAGGTGGAGCAGGCAGGTCAGAGCGAGATCTCCGTGCGTGGCGCTTACGCCCGAGCGCGCATTCAGCTCGCCGCGGTGTCTGGCTGGCCAACGGCAACCCCTCCAGAACCTCGTGGTCACTGCCGCCACTTGCAAACCCTTCCCCCGTGGAAGGCGCTGCTTGAGCGTTCCAGAACGGAAGATCCCACCCTCGCTGCTCGCCGCAAGGCGGTGGACGAGGCACGCGCACGCGTGGCCACCGAAGGCCGCGTGGGCTGGCCAAACCCAGCCATCGGTTTGAGCTATGCGCGAGAGGGTGACCCTGGCGGCGTGGAGGGGGCGGTTCACGTGGGCAGCCTCACCCTCGGCATCGACTTGCCCTTGTGGCGGCGAAACTTCAAGGGTCGCGCCACAGCCCAAGCTGACCTCGCGGTGGCCAAGGTGCAGCTCGAGGTCTACTCGCGTCGCATGGAAGGGCGTCTGCGTGCGGCGCTGAGCGCTGTGAAGGTGGCGGCGCGGCGCGTGGCCCATTTTGGTGATCGGATCTTACCCCGCTATCGCGAGAGCCTGCACCTCTTGCGGCGCTCCTTCGAACTTGGGGAGGTGGATCTCTTGCAGGTCTTTGTTGCCCGTGGGCGCTTGATCACGGGGCAGCTGAACTTCATCGAAGCCAAGGCGAGCCACTGTCGCGCGCTGCTAGAGCTCGAGTCGCTGGTGGGGAGTGTGGTGAAGACGAAGGAGTGATCAAGGTCCGCAGGGCGCGCAGCCATACTCATGCCAGGCGCAGCTGCTCTGTAGCGGGAGGGCTGGGGGAAGGTTGCTCTGAAGAGGGCAGCTCTCACCGCTGGTGGCGGCGTAGTCGAACTGATAGTCCGTGACGAGCACCGTCCCTGCCACCTCGTCGCCCACCATCAAGAGCCCGACATGGCGCAAGCGCGTCGTCTGCCGAAAGAACGCACCTGTGGTGTTTGGCGGGATAGCGAGAGAGAGCGCGGGCGCCTGCGAAGTGATCAGGCTGTCTACGTCGAAACCGAAGGCCGCGTCGAAGTCGAGCGTGGGCTCTGGGCAGCCGTTGGGAAAGAGGATGATGATCGAGCGCTGTTGACGCGCAGCGCTTGGCTCTTGCAAGGTCATATCAAGGCCTAGCTCACCACCCGCGACACACTCCCCGATTTGTGTGGGCGCTAGGCGTTCAGCGAGCTCGGTGAAGCCATCGTAGCGGATGGCGGTGGGGCACGCCGTGGTGGGCTCGAAGCATTGGGCTGTGAAGCACGTCTTGGGAGAAGCGCAGCGGCTCTCTTCGCGCCAGCTGCCCCCAGAACAGATTTCGATGACGTCGCCAGCACAGCGCTTTTTGCCAGGGTGCTCGCACTCGCAAGCGGAGGGGTCCACATCTAGCCCGATGTCGCCGGTAGCATCAGCTGGCGTACCTTCGCCCTCGCAGGCAGAGAGAGCGACGATGAGCGTGGTGAGCAGCAGCTTGCGCATGGGGACTCCTTGAGTTCGCAACTTACGCGGTGAAGGTCTAGCCTCCCCAGTTTTTTCTGCTACATCAATAACGAGCTTGTGAGGAAGGGCCGCCAAAGTCCGCGGCTTTTGTAGGAAAATAGCGAGGAGCGCCCCATGTCCCCAGAGACCAAAGAGAACATCGAGCAGATGATCGCATCCCATAAGATCGTCGTCTTCATGAAGGGGAGTGTCGACTTTCCCCAGTGTGGTTTTTCGTCGGCGACGGTGGAGTGCTTTTTGCGCTTAGGGGCACAATTCGAGACGGTGAACGTGCTCGCCGATGAGAGCGTACGCGCAGGCATCAAGGCGTATTCGAATTGGCCGACGATCCCACAGGTCTATATCGATGGGCAGTTCATGGGTGGCTGCGATATCGTGCGTGAGATGTTCGCCAATGGACAGCTCAAGGAGAAGGTGCGCGCTGTGGGCGCTGTGGCAGCGTAGGGGCTGGTGGCGGCTTAGGGTGTCGTCTCACACGTGTTAGCATCGCTCCATGACGCGAGCGCTGCGACGACTTCACCAACTCATCGAGGACCAGATCGCTGCAAGGGCGTTCCCTTCGGCGGTGCTCCTCGCCGCCCTCGACGGCGAACCCTTGATTCACCAGGCCTACGGGAAGGCTCGCCTCGACAGCGCCTTCGATCTGGCTTCGCTCACCAAGCCCTTGGCCACCACCGCGGCCATGATGTTGCTCGACGCCGAGGGCTTGCTCTCACCCCAGACGCGTCTTCGCGAGCTGCTGCCCTCATTGCGCACCAAGGAGGTGGGCGAGACGCCGCTCTCGGCGTTGCTCTCTCATAGCTCGGGCTTGCCCGCGTGGCAGCCCTACTACGAGCGGGCAGCCACCCTCGGCTTCAAAGCGGCCAAGCAGGCCGTGCGGCGTTGGGCCGCTAGCGAGAGCTTGGTTTATGAACCCGGCAGCCGCTCGCTCTACAGCGACCTGGGCTTCATCTTGCTCGATTGGGCCCTTGAGCGTGCCGTGGGTAAGCGCCTCGACCGTCTGCTCGCGCAACGGCTCACGAAACCCTTGGGGCTCGAGCGCATGACCTTCGTGGACCTCGAAAGCTCGCAGGACGCTCGTCCGCGACAACCCTTCGTGCCCACGGAGCGCTGCCCACGTCGGGGGCGGCTTTTGGGTGAAGTGCATGACGACAATACCCACGCCATGGGCGGCATCAGCGGTCACGCTGGGCTCTTCGGCAGCGCTTTTGATGTGCACCTGCTGACGCGCGAGCTGGTGGCGGCCTATGAGGGCAGGCGCTCGATTTTTTCGCGGGAGGTGGTGCGTCGCTATTGGCGCGCGCGACCTGTGCGCGGGGGGAGTTGGGCGTTGGGCTGGGACCGCCCATCAGGCGCTCGCCCCAGCGGCGGGGGCGCCTTTGGCCCGGCAAGCGTGGGGCACTTGGGCTTCACCGGGACCTCCCTTTGGATCGATCCCGCAGCACGCTATTGGGTGATCTTTCTCACCAACCGCGTCTATGGCGGGAGGGAGCCCAACCCCATGAAGGTGTTGCGTCCTCGCCTCCACGACACCGTGGCGCGGGCCGTAGCGAGCCTGGCTGTGGGGTGAGCTTGGTGTAGGGCTCAAGGCACGCGGAACGCCATCTCACTCCACATCGTTGCCCATGAGACCACGAATAGGGCATCATGGCGCGAGTCAGGTTCCGCACCCCAGGGGCGGAACCGCGCGAGTCAGGTTCCGCACCCCAGGGGCGGAACCGCGCCAACACCGAGGTGCCCATGCCCATCAGCAATCGCCACAAAATCACGCTCTCACAACGCACATACGAGCTGCTCGTACGCGATCTTCGCAAGCTTCTCGTAGCCGGGAAGCTGCGCGCCGAAGCGGCCGCCGGTCGCGAGCTGGTGCTGACCTACCACGCCCTTGGCAGGCGCATCATCAAGGCCAAGCTCACCGAGCGCGCCGGCTATGCCAGCGCCCTCATGCAGCGCCTCGCCCATGACCTCGGTATCCGTGAGCGCCTTCTGCAACAGGCCGTCGCCTTTGGGAAGCTCTATCCCAGGCTGCCCCCCGCGAAGCGCTGCCTACGCTGGTCCCACTACCGCGAACTCTTGGTGGTGAAGGATCCGCACATCCGCGCCTTCTATGAGGAGCAAGCGTTGACGCATCAATGGACGCGGGACCGGCTCATGGAGGCGATCCGCAGCGAGAGTCATTTGCGCATGCTGCCTGGCGCGTCGGCGTCTGCGCAGAAGAAGAAGGTCATCACCGTGCTGCCCCGTCCGGGCAACGCCCATCGCGTTTACAAGGCTACAGTGGAGCGGGTGATCGACGGTGAGACGCTGATGGTGATGCTCGATCTCGGCTTCCACCTCTACAAGCGCCAACGCATCAGTCTAGCCTTGGTTGATGCGCCGCCGCTGAGCCAAGCCAAGGGCAAAGAGGCGCAGGCCTTTGTGCAAGATGCTCTCGCCGCGGTGGAGTTCGTGATGCTCAAGAGCGTCACTCTGGGTCACGACGGACGCGCCACCGCCCACGTCTTCTATGAGGCAGGAGCTCGCGA
>JAFCZD010000969.1 GCA_019314525.1 Deltaproteobacteria bacterium | reverse complement strand
TCGGGTTGCCCTCGACGGTGAGGTATTCGAGGGCGGTTTGGAGTGTGGCGTCCTCCTCACCGCGGAGCCATGCATCCATACGAGCGCGGAGCGCCTTGGACAGGGGTGGTGAGGTGAGCTCTCGCTGTAGCGCCACCAGCTCCTCTGCCCTCGGTGTGGCTTGGCCCGCATCCATGACTTTTTCGGGCACGTCGACCATCACCCGCCGCCGGGAACGCCCCGCGCGACGGTCGGCAAGCTCGGCAGCCGAGAGCGCATTGACCACGTGTCGTGCTTCGACCCAGCCGCGCCGCGCCGTGGCAAGGGCCAGGTCGAGCTGTGCGAGCTGGTGGGGGTCGTGGGCATTGGAGGCCAAAGAGAGCATGACGCCCATCTTGCGAGCTCGGCGACAGACATCGGAGGGGAGGTCCAGCCGCAGCGGTGATCCGTTGACCTCAAGCGCTACTTGGTGCTCCTTGGCACGATAGAGCAGGACCTCGAGGTCAAGAGCCACGCCCTCGGGGCGCTGGCGCAGGTCGCGATTGAGGGGGTGCGCGATAGCGTCGACGACGCCGCTCTCCATCGCTCGGCAGAGCCTCTGAGTCATCGTCTTTTCGTCCTGGTCGAGGGCAACGTGTACTGCTCCAACCACCCAATCGAGCTGCGCAAGAAAACTCGGGTCGAGATCGAGCTGGCCATCGGGCAGGATCTCGACCTCCACCCCGGCGAGCAGGCGGATATTTCCCAACCGTTGCTCCAACGTTGAGAGTTCACGTTTTTGTTGCGTCAACGCTCGCTCGTCGAGCCCTCGCGCGGCAACCATCGAACGCGAGTGATCGGTGATCGCCAAGTACTCGAGCCCGCGGCCTGCAGCCGCCTTGGCCATCGTCTCCACGGACGCGTGCCCCTCGCTGGCGTTGGAGTGGGCATGGAGATCGCCCTTGAGCTGCCAGGCCTCCACCAGCTTGGGCAACATGCCACGCTCAGCGGCCTCCAGCTCACCTGCGTTTTCCCGCAGCTCGGGTGGAATCCAGGGCATGCCGACTGCAGCGAAGACCTCCTCTTCCAGGGCTCCTCCGAGGCGCCGCTCGCCAACGCGTGTGAACACACCATGTTCGCTGATTTTGAGGTGCCGCTTATTGGCGCGAACACGCAGCATGATGTTGTGCTGCTGCGATCCTGTGAAGTAGCAGAGCCCAGCGCCGAAGGTTTCGGGTGAGAGCACCCGCAGATCGACCTGCTGGCCGCTGTGCAGGCGTACGCTGGTCTTGGTGGCGCCCGCCGAAAGTACGTCGTCGATGGTGGGGAGGGTGAGGAAGTGGCTGGCCACCGTGAGGGGATCGTAGGAGGCGACGAGCAGATCAAGATCGCCCACAGTATCCTTGCGCCGCCGGGCGCTTCCGGCCAGCTCGACGCGCTGCACGGCGGGTAGCTCGGCGAGCGTGCAGACGAGCGCGTCGCCAATGGCCAGCGCCTCGGGCAGCGGTGTGCGGTTGGTCTTTTTGCGGTGGCCTTCGATGGCGATGATGATCCGCTCGGCTGCACGCTCGCCGAAGCGTGGCAGCGCGGCCAGCCCCCCTGAGCGTGCCGTCCGCTCAAGCTCCTCGATGGAGCCGATACGCAGGTGCGTCCACAAGAGTCGCACCGTCTTGGGGCCGATGCCGTCCACACCAAGGAGCGCGCGTACACCTGTGGGCATCTCGCCGCGCAGCGCGTGCAGGTCTTTGCAGGTGCCTGTGCGCAGCATCTCCGAGAGACGCTCGAGGGTGCCCGCACCGATGCCCCGGCGTGCAGCGAGCGCACCGAAGCGCATCGCGTCCACCAGCGACTCTTCAAGCTTCTCCAAGATGCGTGCCGCCTGGGCGAAGCTGCGCGCTCGGTAGGGGTCACCACCGCGGATCTCCAGCAGTTCCGCCATCTCGGCAAAAAGAGCGGCAGCTTGCTTGCCTGTGAGCGTCCTTTGGTCCATGGGAGAGGAATCTTGGCGTGACGGCCACGGCGGCACCAAATTTTTTTGCAGGCCATCATCTTATGCCAGCCTTCATCCCAAGGTGGCCTCCATCTGCCGGCTGCGCTACAGAAGCACCATGTGGAGTCACCTCCCCGATGTGCAGCTGCAGCAGG